>JAOUIN010000265.1 GCA_029883965.1 Betaproteobacteria bacterium | reverse complement strand
CGGTGTTGAATCCGGCGGGGTCGACGCTGTCCGGCACGGACACGATGAAATTGTCGAAGGTTTTGACGTCGCCGATGCGGATCATGCGCGATTTGTGGCGCTCGAAATCGGCCTTGGTTTCGACGAATTCCGGTGACAGGTACAGTTTGTAGTCGGGGCCCGGCGCGATTTTGCCCATCAGGGTGACGCTGTTGCGACCTACCGATACCTTGCCTTCACCCCAGTGGAGCAGGTCGCTGCCCTTGAGGTTGCGCCGGAATTCACCGGTAAATTGCGCGGCACCCGACAGATTCCTGATCTCGGCGGCAGAGGGTGCGGCCGGCGCGGTCAGTATCGGCAGTGCATAAATGCCGGCCGCAAAACCTGCGGCCAGCGCGATGGCGTGGGTGATCAGCAACAGCAGTTTTTTCATCGGCAGTCTCCCGCGTGTGATCTGTTCAACCCTCGGTCAGCGTCATCAGGATGTCGGCATACCACGCAATGTTGAGTCCCAGGGCCTCGTCGAGTTCAAGGTCGCGTGTGCCGACGTCGAGCCGTGCCGAGTGTACGCCCAGCAGCATCCACGGCAGATCGCCGAGATTAGGGTTATCAGCCACGCGTGTGACCACCGGTGAGCCGCTGGTGCCCCGGTGCGTGCGCGCATCGGTGAGGAAGTATCCCATCCCCTGGAAGCGCAGGCCGAATGACGAGGATATGACCGCGCGGCGTGCCACCGGCATATGGTGCAGCGTGTCGTGAAACCCGAGCGGGAAACCCACGATCAGCAATCGCGTGCCGACCTCGATCTGGTGATCGGGGCCGTACAGGTGTCTGGGTGTGAAGGCGGCGTACACCGCCGTTTGGGGCAGCGCGGGGCGATCGATTTCGATGACTGCGACGTCGATTTCGCCGGCAGTGTCTATGCCCTGGCGCCACAGGCGGTTGCCATCCTGGTACAGCGGAATCGAAAATCCGGTGGACCTGGCCATGTTGTCCGGATCAAGATGCAGTTCGATTTCGATGCGGTTCGGGGCGTGATTCGTCGGACCATCGAACATCACATGCCGGCTCGTCACCACGAACAGCCGCCGGTCGCGTTCGAAGAAAAAGCCGCTGGCGTTCGTCAGCAATTGCGGCCCGTTGAACGTGACGATGCGCGCGGCGGCGAGCAGCAGGGATTCGATCATGGCGGGGGCTCAGGGCGCCGGCGCGTCGGCGGCCGCCGACGCCATGCGCGCGAAGTTTTCGTAGACGCCCCAGTCGAGCGCATGCGCTTCGAGGGTCTGCGGATGCCACATCCGGCGCGGCAGCGTAAAAATGTCGCCGCCGTAGACATGCAGTCCAATTGCCGGGGTGTCGCCCAGGCATTCGGCCACATGCGCGGTGTCGGCGCGCATGGTCAGCACGGCGCCCGGAGTCAGCGTGCTCTCGCCGGCCTTGCGCAGCGCGCCGTTTTCAGTGCGATACAGCGTGTTCTTCTCGCCGCCGGACAGGAGCAGGATGCTGGCCCAGGTGCCGTGGTCGTGCGGCGGCGTGCGCCTGCCGTTCGGGAAACGCACTTTGAGCAGCGTGAGTTCGGGCGAGCGGTAGAACACCTGATTGGCATTGCCGCCGGTGCCCGGGATGTAGTCCAGTGCGCCCTCGATGGCGGCAACGTCATCGCACAGGCTTTCCAGCACTGCGCGCGCCGCGTTCATGGGGTCGGCGTGTTCCACCGCCGCTGCGAAGCGCGCGACCAGTTCATGTGCTTTCATCCGTATCTCCAGTTGCCTGCCTGAACTGCCAGGGCCCAAGGGTAACCGGTTTCTCCGCCGTTACGGCATTTTCCAGCCGAGCCACTCGCTGATGCCGCGGCCCATGATCCACTCCTTGTCGGCTTCCTTGACCCATGGCGCATCCTTCAGCCACATGTCGAGGTGTTCGCGATAAGGCACGGGGGAGCGTGACCAGTCGCTGCCCCAGAACAGGCGTTTGCCGCCGAAGGCCTCGTAGGCGCGTTTTGCATAGCCCTGCATTTTCCTGAACGGGTACGGTTCTTTCAGATAACACGGCAGCGCACTGGCCTTGACCGCGACGTTGGGCCGTTTCGCGATCGGCAGCAGCTTGTCGAAATCGCGGAAGGTGTCCTCTTCGGGTTTGCCGCTGGAGAGTGCCATGTGGTCCATGGTGATGCTCAGTTCCGGGTGGCGCGCGGCGACGCCGTCGATGACATGCACGAAATTCTGCGGCACCAGGATCATCAGCTTGATGCCGAGTTTTTCCGCCTCACTCCACACCCAGTCAAACTTGCCTTCGCTCAGCGGTTGCTGCAGCACCGGGATGTGAAACGAAAAGCGCATGCCGAGCATGCCGGGCTGTTTGAGCCAGGTCTTGATCGCGGTCTTCGCATCCGGCGCTTCCGGATTGAAGCGGCCCATGATCGCGGACGGGTCCGGGTGCGCCTTGGCGGCGGCGATGGCGAGGTCGTTGCGGTCGCCTTCCCATGACGGCGGCACCAGCACTGCGCGGTTGACGCCGGCGGCATCCATGTCGCGCAGGAGTTCTTCATGGCCCAGCGGAATCTCGCGCTGCGCATGCGCGCGCGCGGGCCACGGCCGCTCCGGTGTGTTCGCACCCCAGATGTGTACCTGTGAATCGACGATGAGCATTGGTTCTCCGATTTCGGGTTTTGATTGTTTACTGTTGGGTTGCGAGTTCTGACCATGGTTTGATCTTCGCCAGCTTGCGGCCGAGGACGCGCTCCGCCACCTCGGTGTCGTAAGCCGCTTGTGCCCGCAGCCAGTAGCCGTTCGACAGGCCGAAAAAGCGGCACAGGCGCAGATCGGTATCGGCTGTCACGGTACGCCGGCCGGCGACGATTTCGCCGATACGCTGTGCCGGAACGCCGATTTCCTTGGCGAGGCGATACTGGGTGATGCCCATGGGTTTAAGAAACTCCTCCAGAAGGAGTTCGCCCGGGGTGACAGGGTTGAGTTTGGTCATATGAATGCCCTCAATGGTAGTCCACGATCTCCACGTCCTCAGCGCCCGATGCCGACCAGCGAAAACACAGTCGCCATTGGTCATTGATGCGGATGCTGTGCTGGCCTGTTCTGTTGCCTCTCAGCGCTTCCAGCCGGTTTCCCGGCGGCACCCGCAGATCATTCAGCTGTCCGGCAATTTCAAGTTGCCGGATCTTGCGGCGGGCCACATCGGCGATGTTGACGAAACGCTTGACGCGGTCACCTTGGGCCAGCGCTTGCGTTTCGGCGCATCGAAACGACTTGATCATGCATAATAGTAACGCGGCGCGTGATTATTGTAAAACCCGGCGCTGCGCAAAATGGCTGACGCGGCAAACAAAGTCATTCAGAATCCGTCACTCGTAGCCCTGCGACGCGCGTTACCGCGTTGTGCGAACATCATATAAATATAAGTATTTGATTATAAAGGATATTTTATGAACGGCGCTGAAAGCCTGGTGCGCACGTTGCTCAACGGCGATGTCAATGTGTGCTTCGCCAATCCCGGTACTTCCGAAATGCATTTCGTCTCCGCGCTCGATCGTGTCGAAGGCGTGCGCTGCATCTTGGGATTGTTCGAAGGCGTGGTTACCGGCGCGGCCGACGGGTATTACCGCGTT
>JAOUIN010000036.1 GCA_029883965.1 Betaproteobacteria bacterium | reverse complement strand
GCTTGCCTTCGAGGCCCAGCGAGACCAGTTCGGTATCGCCGCGCATTTCCAGCCAGCCCTTGGTGCCGAAGGCATGCACGCGCCAGAGTTCACCGGTGACAAAAATCGTCGAGAAACTGCCGGTGGCGCCGTTCGCAAACTTGAACAGCATCGATGTCGTGTCGTCGATGTCGGTGTCCGCACCGAGCACGCGGCGGTTGCTGTGCGCATACACTTCGCTGATCAGCCCGGCGACCTGGATCATCGCATCCACGGTATGTATGCCGCGCGGGGTCATGCCGCCGGCGGGCATCTCGGGGCGCGTCGCGCGCCAGTGTCCGGCCTTGAGCGCATAACCCGAGGGCCCGGAGAACGCGCCTTCGACATGCAGCACGTCACCGATGTCGCCGGCACGGATACGGCGCATCATTTCCACGAACGCCGGCGCGTGACGGCGGTTGAAGCCGACGCAGAGCGTCACGCCTGCGGCCCGGCAGGCTGCAATCGCCGGTTCGGCCGTGGCTCGCGTCAGCGTAAAGGGTTTTTCGACGAACACATGCTTGCCTGCTTTCGCGGCAGCGATGATGTGTTCCTGGTGCTTCGAATGCGGCGTCGCCAGCACCACGGCGTCGATCTGCGGATCACTGAGCGCTTCCTCATACGAACTGATCACCGGCACGTTGTATTTTTTCGAGAACCCGACATGCTGCGACGGGTCGCGCGACACGCCTTTGACGATGCGGATCTTGCTGCTGTTCTGCACTGAATCGGTGAGGCGGGTGCCCCAGCGTCCCATGCCGTACAAGGCTGCTTTCAACATGTGGTTCTGCTCCCGTTGCCGGTACTGTTATTTTTTTGCTGTCGGTCGTGCAGTACTGGTGAACACAAAATTGTCATAGCCCATTTCCGCGACCCGGAACCACAGGAACTGGTCGCTGCGGAACTTGAGCCACTGTGCATAGATGCGCTTGAAGTGCGGGCTCTTCGCCGCAGCCTCGTCGAAAATTTCGAACGTGGCCTTCTGCGCTGCTTCCATGATCGGCTTCGGGAATGCGCGCAGCTGCGCGCCGCCGCTGACCAGTTTTTTCAGCGCTTCCGGATTTTTTGCGTCGTAGTGGGCAAGCATGCGCACGTTGGCTTCGGCGCAGGCCGATTCGAAAATCGAGCGGTAGTGCGACGGCAGGGATTCCCACTGCTTGATGTTGACAATGGTCGAGAGCTGCGGCCCGCCTTCCCACCAGCCGGGGTAGTAGTAGTACTTGGCGACTTTCTGAAAGCCCAGCTTCTCGTCGTCGTAGGGCCCCACCCATTCGGCGGCGTCGATGGTGCCGCGTTCGAGTGCCTGGTAAATCTCGCCGCCGGCGATCTGCTGGCCGACCACGCCGAGCTTCGCCAGCACCTGGCCGGCGAGGCCGCTGACGCGCATTTTCAGGCCTTTGAGATCATTCAGCGTCTTGATCTCCTTGCGGTACCAGCCGCCCATCTGCACGCCGGTGTTGCCCGACGGAAACTGCACGCAGCCGTATTCCTTGAACAGCGCCGCCATGGCTTCCATGCCGCCGCCGTAATACATCCACGCATTCTGCTGGCGCGCGTTGAGGCCGAACGGCACCGCAGTGGCAAATGCGAACGCCGGGTCCTTGCCGATGTAGTAATAGGGTGCGGTGTGACCGCACTGCACGGTGCCGTTCTGCACGGCGTCGAGCACCTGCAGGCCGGGCACGATTTCGCCACCCGCAAACACGCGGATCTGAAACTTGCCTTCGGTGCCCTCGGACACGCGTTTCGCCAGCAGTTCGGCCGCGTTGTAGAGCGTGTCCAGCGTTTTCGGAAAACTCGAAGCGAGCCGCCACTGGATTACCGGTTGCGCATGCACGATCGCCGGTGCAGCAACCGTCCCCGCTGCCAGCCCCAGACCCGCTTTTTTCAGAAAAGACCGTCGCTGCATGATCCCTCCTACATCATAACCTGCTGATTAATAAATATATTTTATGATCCGGCGAGGGTCATGCCCTCGACCAGGATCGATCCGCACTGGCGCGAACTGCGGCGCGACACGTCATTGCCGATGGCGACGATGTGCCGGTACATGTCCTTCAGGTTGCCGGCGATGGTGATTTCCTCGACCGGATACGCGATCTCACCGTTCTCGACCCAGAACCCCGCGGCGCCGCGCGAATAATCGCCGGTGACGGCATTGACGCCCTGCCCCATCATTTCGGTCACCAGCAGGCCGGTGCCCAGTTTTTTCAGCAGCGCGGCAAAATCCTCGCCGGTGTCGCGCAGGATCAGATTATGGTTGCCGCCGGCGTTGCCGGTGGACTTCATGCCAAGCTTGCGCGCCGAATAGCTGGCAAGAAAATAACCCTGCACCACGCCGTCTTTTACGATGTCGCGCTGCTGCGTGGCCACACCTTCCTCGTCAAATGCACCGCTGGCGATGCCTTTGGGAATATGCGGAAAATCGGTCATCTGCACGCACGGCGAAAAAATCTGCCGGCCCAGGCAGTCGAGCAGGAACGACGACTTGCGATAAAGGCTGCCGCCGGACACTGCCGACACGAAATGCCCCATCAGGCTGGCAGAGACGCCGGATTCGAACAGCACCGGCACCTGCGCCGTCGGCACCTTGCGCGATTTCAGCCGCGCGATCGCCCGCTCGCCGGCCTTGCGGCCGACGACTGCCGGCGCCGGAAGTTCCGCCGGGTCGCGCGAGGTTTCATACCAGTCGTCGCGCTGCATGCCGTCACCCTTGCCGGCGATCAGCGCGCACCAGATGCCGTGGCGCGAACTCGGGTAACCGGCAAGAAAACCGTTGGTATTGCCGTAAATGAAATGCGACTGCTGGGTCGAGACCGTGGCGCCCTCGGAATTGCTGATGCGCTTGTCCACCGCAAATCCCGCGGCCTCGCACTCGCGCGCCATTTCGATTGCCCGCTCGACCGGCATGTCCCAGGGATGCAGCAGGTCAAGATCCGGAAACTCGCGCGCCAGCATGTCGGGATCGGCCAGTCCGGCGCAATCGTCGATCGCGGTATGGCGCGCAATCGCCAGCGCGGCATCGACGGAATCACGTACCGCCTGCGACGTGAAATCCGAACTGCTGGCGTGGCCGCGCTGCTTGCCGATGTACACGCTTACCCCGATGCCCTTGTCACGGTTGTATTCGATGGTTTCGACTTCACCCTGACGCGCGGTGACGGTCTGGCCGAAACCTTCGCTGACCTCGGCGTCGGCGGCCGTCGCACCGCGTTCGCGGGCGTACTTCAGGGCGTCGGTGACCAGCTGTTTCAGCGTGTCATCGGTATATGAAAAAGGATGGGATGCCATGATTTATGCGGGATGCGGGCGCAGCATGCGCGCGAAAGGGCGTTATCATAACAGCTTCAATTTTGCGATTGGCCTGCGTGCCGCGCCGGCACATCCCCTGCTTATGTCACCTCTGCCCCCCGCAAAAGACACACCGGACTTCGACGAACCGCCGAGCAAAAGCCAGCGCAAGCGCGACATGAATGCGCTGCAGGACATCGGTGCCGAACTGGTCGGCCTGAACGACCAGCAGCTCGCCAGCGTCGAACTGCCGGAAAGCCTGCGCGATGCGGTACAGGAAGCGCGACGGCTGCATCCGCACGAAGCGCGTCGCCGGCAGCTGCAGTACATCGGCAAATTGATGCGCGACATCGATCCGGCGCCGATCCGGGCCAAGCTCGACGGCTGGCTGTCGGCTTCGGCGGAACACACAGCGCGCCAGCACCATATCGAGCGCTGGCGCGAGCGGCTGCTCGCCGACCCGCAGGCGGTTTCCGAGTTTGTCGCCGAGTTCCCCGGCACCGATACCCAGCGGCTGCGCACGCTGATCCGCAACACCGAACAGGAACGCGCGCGCGGCAAGCCGCCGAAGCATTTCCGGGCATTGTTCCAGATGATCCGCGAGCTGACCGAAGCGCGCGACCGCGACGGCCATACCCCCGCCTGAAGTTATAATCCGCGCCATGACCGATTCCGCAGAACTCATCATCGGCCTCGTGTCGATCAGCGACCGCGCCTCCAAGGGCGTGTACAAGGACGAGGGCATCCCGGCGCTCGAGGACTGGTTCACTCAGGCCATCAGCGATCCGCAGTGGCGCACGGTAAAACGACTGATTCCGGACGAGCGGCCGCTCATCGAAGCCACGCTGAAGGAACTCGTCGACAACGAAGGCTGCCATCTGGTGCTGACCACCGGCGGCACGGGGCCTGCGTTGCGCGATGTGACCCCCGAGGCCACGCTGGCCGTCGGCGACAGGGAAATGCCCGGTTTCGGCGAACAGATGCGCCAGGTCAGCCTGAAATTCGTACCGACCGCGATCCTGTCGCGGCAGGTCGCGGTGATCCGCAAACAGGCACTGATCATCAATCTCCCCGGACAACCCAAGGCGATCAGGGAAACACTCGAAGGACTGAAGGATGAATCCGGAAAACCGCTGGTGCACGGCATCTTTGCCGCCGTGCCGTACTGCATCGACCTGATCGGCGGCCCGTACATCGAGACCAACGACACAGTGTGCAAGGCCTTCCGGCCGAAATCGGCGATACGACCCAAAACTGCTGAATAAGCTGCTGCGCCCGATCTGCAACGTGCGGATCAGGGCGCGCGCGCAATCGACGAAAACCACATGACCACGCTACTCGAAACCATAGAGCTTGAGACCGCAAAAAATCCCACGGCCGCCGTTATCTGGATGCACGGGCTCGGCGCCGACGGCAACGATTTCGTTCCCATCGTCAACGAACTCGACCTCTCCGGCGCCCCCGCTATCCGGTTCGTGTTTCCGCACGCGCCGATGCGGCCCGTGACCATCAACAACGGTTACGTCATGCGCGCCTGGTACGACGTGTCGTTCGGCGACCTCGAAGGCCACTCGCGCAAGGCCGATGAAAAAGGCGTGCGCGAATCGCAGGCGCAGATCGGCGCGCTGATCGCACGCGAGAACGGCCGCGGTATCGCCGCGAACCGCACCGTGCTCGCCGGATTCTCGCAGGGCGGTGCGGTGGCGCTGCAGACCGGTCTGCGCTACCCGGAAGCGCTCGCTGGTGTAATGGCGCTGTCGACTTACCTGCCGCTGGCCGAGAGTTTTACCAAAGAGGCCACGCCGGCCAACGCCAAGACATCGATATTCATGGCGCACGGCACCCACGATCCGGTGGTGCCGTATGCCATGGGCAAGACATCCCACGAACGCCTGCAGCAGGCCGGTTATGCCGTGGAATGGCACGACTATCCGATGCAGCATTCGGTATGCCTCGAAGAGATTGCCGACGTCAGCCGCTGGCTGCGTCGGGTGTTGTCCTGAAATCCTGAAACCCGATCCGAACGCATGCATCCCGGGAAATCCATCATGAAAGCCGCCGCCACACTGTGTGCAGTCGCCTGCGCCTTCACGTTTGCAGCATATGCCGCAGCCCCGTCCGGTTATCCGGCACGTCCGGTGCGCATCATTGTGCCCTTCGGCGCAGGCAGCGCCACCGACACGGTAACGCGCACCATCGGCCAGAATCTCGCTGAAGCGCTGGGCCAGCCCATGGTCGTCGACAACCGCGCCGGTGCCAACGGCACCATCGGCGCCGATCTCGCGGCAAAATCGCCGAAGGACGGCTACACGCTGCTGATGAGCACCAACACACCCAGCGCCGCCGCGCCCAGCCTGATGAAAAAAATCAATTACGACCCGGTGAAAGATTTCGCGCCGATCGCGCGCGTCGGCACCATCGCCTTTGTGCTGGTCGCCAATCCGTCGCTGCCGGCGAAATCGATGAAAGAGCTGATTGCACTGGCAAAGCAGCAGCCGGGCAAGCTCACGGCCGGCTCCGGCAGCGCCGGCAGCCTGGTGCCGGTGTTCATGCTGCAGCAGATGGCCGGTATCGAACTGAACCACATTCCCTACAAGAGCATTCCGCCGGCACTGGCGGATGTGATGGGCGGGCAGATCAACATGGTCTATGCCGACATGGTCACCGGATCACCGCAGGTCAAATCGGGAAAAGTGCGCGCACTCGGCGTCACCTCGAAGAAACGCGACCCGCTGCTGCCCGATGTGCCGGCGATCGCGGAAACGCTGAAGGATTTCGAGCTGATTGCGTGGTTTGCGCTGTTCGCGCCTGCCGGCACGCCTCAGCCCATCGTCGACCGCCTGTCTGCCGAGGCGCAGAAAATACTCTCCCGCAAGGAAGTGCATGAGCGTTTTGCCGGCATGGGCATCCAGATCGCGCCGCTGACGCCGGCCGAACTGGGCGCATTCCAGAAAAGCGAACTCGCCAAATGGGCGAGACTGGCCAAGGCTGCGAACATCCAGCCTGAATGACGCGCGCCTAGAAACTGAACCTGACGTTCGACGCAGCGGGCTGCGGTTCCGCAACCTGCGGAGCCGAAGATTTGGCAACATAAATATCGTACAGCAACAGCCAGCGCCGGCAGTCCGGATCGGCCACGGGTTCAACGCCGTGAAATGAATTGTCAGTCTTGAAAAAAGCAAACAGGGAATTCGGCGCGAACGGCATCGTGTGCAGACGCACGAACTTGTCGTGCCTGTGATGCGGTCCGCCCGGGCAGGTGAACTGCCCGTCCTTGGGTAAATACATCGACGTGCCCAGATGCCGCTGGGAATCGTCCGGCGGCAGGTAAAACAGCATGGTCACGACCTTGCGCGGCGTATCGGTGTGCGGCCCGAGTTTGTAGTTGGTGACATCCTGCACCAGCAGCGCTTCGTCGTGGAACTGCAACCCGTCCTTGGCGGGAAACCGCTGGTCGATGAAAGGCTGGAATTTGCGCATGACCAGAGACTGGAAGTTTGCGCCCACCAGCCATGCCGCCATATCCGACCAGAACTGTCGCTTGGCCTCAGGCAGCGTAGCCAGTTGCTCTTCGTTCAATCCGAGAACGAAGCGCTCCTTGTAGCCTTTGAGGTTACGCGCCTCTTCGATCGGAATCATCGCGCCCGGATCGGGCATGTTGCGCTGCATCTCGCGATAAAACGCCGCGGGGAACACTTCCGGCACGTAGAAGTGCGGGTACGGAAACATGTTGAAGGGCACATTTCCGACCTTGTAGGCCAGTTGCATTTCAGCGTCTGAAAACATGCTCGGCTACTCCCTTGAAGGTTCCGTCCTTGCGTTCCGCCCGCCTGACCTGCGCCGGGTCGTGCATCAGACCCATGGCATTCATTTCCCGCACCATCGCACGATGGTCTTCCAGATTCGTGTTGACCTCGATCAGAACCGACCGGACCGCAGGATTCTGCAGCGTGGTGCGCGCGCCCGAGACCACTTTGGGTTCGAATCCATCGACGTCGATCTTGACATGCGTCGGCACCGGCACGGTTCCGCCGCTGACCAGCCCATCGAGCGTCGCCGCGATGCAACCCTGCGTGAACTGCGTATTCAGCGGCTGGTGCCTGAAGTCCAGCGCCGCGCCCACGGAGTGGCAGGAACCGCCGATGCGCATGTCCTCCATATACAGGTCAAACAGCCCTGCCTGATCCGACAGGCCCATGCAATAGGCCTTGACCCGGTCACCGAGCTTGTTCATCAGGATGTTGCGATTGAGCAACGCATAATTCTGCGATTCAGGCTCAAACGCATATACCCGTGTCTGCCGGGTCATCGCCGCCCAGATGGTGTACATGCCGACATTGGCGCCGCAGTCGACCAGGGTATCGCCGGGTTTGAATTCCGCGATCCACTCAAGCGTCCACGGCTCCTTGCGATAGATCGTCTCCACGCGCTGGCGGGTCAGCTTGCTCGGCGTGGCAAACGTCATGCTCACGCCGTCGTGCGCGATTTCGCAGCGCGGATTCAGCTGCTCATATTCTTCCAGCGTCAGGTTCA
Organism: Betaproteobacteria bacterium; assembly: GCA_029883965.1. Taxonomy (GTDB): domain Bacteria; phylum Pseudomonadota; class Gammaproteobacteria; order Burkholderiales; family SG8-41. The sequence continues at coordinate 6,695 of JAOUIN010000036.1, read as the reverse complement.
TGAGGGGGGCACGCTTCCAATCATATTCTGAGCGGATTCTATATCAGTCGGCGCTGCCGCCCCGGCCGTCTTGTAGAATCTGGGGCTGCATAAGAGGAGACACCGCTTGACACAACCACTGGACGGCGTACGTATCATCGATCTGACGAGCGTGGTCATGGGACCGTTCGCGACGCAACTGCTGGGCGATCTGGGTGCCGACGTCGTCAAGGTCGAACCGCCGGACGGCGACATCCTGCGCCAGATCGCACCGATGCGCCATTCGGGCATGGGCCACATTTTCCTGCACCACAACCGCAACAAGCGCTCGATCGTGCTCGACCTGAAGAACCCCGAGGGGCTGGCGGCGCTGAAAAAACTGCTGCAGACCGCGGACGTGATGATTTACAACGTGCGGCCGCAGGCGATGAAGCGGCTGAAGCTGTCGTACGAAGAAGTCGCCGCAGTAAACCCGCAGATCATTTACGTCGGCGCCTACGGCTTCGGCCAGCGTGGCCCCTACGCCGCACAACCCGCCTACGACGACTTGATACAGGGCATGTCGGCAATGCCGGCACTGCTCCATGAAGCCGGAGCGGCCAAACCGCGTTACGCGCCGCTGGCCATTGCCGACCGCATCACCGGACTCGCCGCGGTCAACGCCGTCACCACGGCGCTGTTCGCACGCAGCCGCACCGGCAAGGGTCAGGCCGTCGAAGTGCCGATGTTCGAAACCGTCACCCAGATGGTGCTTGCCGACCACATGGGCGGCCACACCTTCGAGCCGCCCGAGGGGCCCTACGGCTATGCCCGGATGCTGGCACCGGACCGCGCGCCGTACGAGACCAGTGACGGTTACATGTGCGTGCTGATCTACAACGACAAACACTGGCGCGCGTTTTTCAAATTGATCGGCCGCGAAGACATGTTCGACGGCGATCCGCGTTTCAGCAGCCACGAGAAGCGCTCGCGCAACATCTCCGCGGTCTATGCATTTGCCGCAGAACAGCTGAAGCAGCGCCCCACTGCTGAATGGGACAAATTGCTGCGCGAAGCGGACATTCCGGCGGCGCCGATGAAGACCGTGTCCGACCTGCTCGATGATCCGCATCTGGCAAAGACGGGGTTTTTCATGCAAACCGAGCATCCCAGTGAAGGCCGGCTGCGGGAAATGACGCTGGCCAGCCACTGGTCCGGATCCGATCCGATGCCGCACCGTCCGGCACCGCGCCTGGGGGAACACAGCGCTGAAATCCTGCGCGAAGCCGGCTATTCCGATGCGGAGATTACAAGCCTCGCGGAATCCGGCGTTACCAAATTCGCCTGAGATCCTGCCGGGCTGCACACCATGAAAAAAGGCGTGGCCGCTTCGGACATGCCGCCCGGGCCGGAATCGCGCCTCTTACTTAATAGTCCAGTTTCAGCTTGTCGAGCTGCTCCTTGGTAATTGCCGGCACGTTCCCGCGTGCCTTCCAGCGGTTGAGATTCCAGCCGCCTTCGCCGACCCAGGCCTTGAACAGGGCAAGGTTCTTTTGCCGCTCCTGGTCGTCTCCACCGAGATGACGGTACATGTTGCCGGGCTTGCCGCCGGTCGCCTTGCCATCATCGAGACGGCGCATGATGGCGCCGGTCTCTGGCCAGGCTATGTGCGAAATCAGCAGCGGGTAGGAATCCATCCGCGGGCCGAGCTTCTCCTCGGTAAACTTCTTTTCCTGTTTCTTGAATTCCTTGTAGATCGGCGCCCCGTCGCCATGGCATTCAATGCAGTTCTCCTTGAATAGCGGTGCGATGTCCTTGGTGTAGGTTACTTTCTGCGCGTAAGCGGGAAAACTGATCAATGCGGCAACGACGGCAGCGGACATCAGATTCTTCAGCATGGCATTCTCCTAGTCGTGACTCGGAAAACCGAAACAGCGTTTTCCGCAACACCGGCATCAGAAAAGTCTGATACCCATGTGCAACCATTGTCACCACGATCACGACGGCGCTGTTTGATCTAACGCAAATCAGCGCCATAAATAAGCAAGGTCCTGACGGACCCGCCATCTCCGATGCTTAAATAAATAAAATTATATGGTTACCAAAACCCTGCGCCGTGCTCATGTATCCCCGGTACCGTCGTCCCGGCTGTGCCGCCGCCAGGTTGCCGGCGGCATGCCGAATTCGCGCTTGAAAGCACGGTTGAACGCGGCTTCCGATTCGTAACCCACCTGCTCGGCAATGCGCAGCATGGGTTCACGCGTCTCCTTCAACGCCCGCGCCGCCAGCGCCAGCCGCCAGCGCGTCAGGTACTGCATCGGCGGCTCGCCGATCAGCGCGGCAAACCGTTCCGCGAGTGACGAACGCGACAATCCTGATTCGCGACCCAGATCATCCACGGTCCACGCCCTGCCGGGATTGGCGTGCATCAATGCCAGAGCGCGGCTGACCTGCGGGTCGCGCAGGCCGGCAAACCAGCCACGTTCATTGTCCGGCAGCGAATCGAGGTAATAACGCATGGCTTCGACAAACAGCAGTTCAGAAAGCTTCGCCAGCACCGCGTCCGCTCCCGCGCGCGGCGCATGGGTTTCAGCGGCACCGCGACGCAGGGTGTCGATGATCCATGCCGACGCCGGGCCCTGTCCCATCGGAACCTTGAGCATGCGCGGCAATGCATCGAGCAGCGGTTTGCACAGCCGGCTGTCGCAGGCAAGGTAACCGCAGACGAAACGCGTGCGCGCGCCGCCGCCACCGTGCTTGATGCGCACGAGTCCGCCCTCGGGTGACGGCATCACCAGCGTTTCTGCGGCCACCGGCGCCAGTTGCAGGTCGCTGCCTATCCGGTGTCCGTCGCCATGGGGAAACATGATCAGGTCCCCGGCCTCCAGCGCGACGGCACCGGTAGCGCCCGGTATGCGCGCACTGCAGGCGCCTTCGGTCAGCAGGTGATAAAGCGTGACATGTTCGGCGCTGGGGAGGATGTGCCGCACATCGTCCTTGCCCGGAGCCGAATCAATGCACCACGGCGCGGTGAACTCCGCTTCCAGAAAAATGCCGCTGTTCAGCCTGAGGGCCTTGAGGATTTCCGAGAGAGCATCCATGCGCCGGGTTCTGGATCAAATTGGCTGGCGTTTCGGTCAAGCCGGTCCGCATCAGCGGCGTTCCGCGCAAAAACCGCAGCGGAACGGTCAATTCAGCGGGCGGACTGGAATTCAGTATAGCAGCCGTTGCGATGCCCATCGCGCCCGAACGACAGCGACGGCATGCCAACGGGCCTACAGCCACTTAACCCGACAAAAGGAGAATCATCATGCTTGCAGCAGTACAAACCGTCCGCAATCCGGGACCGCGCACCAAGAGTTATGCCAATTGCCTTGCCGCCTCGAAGCGCATTCGCTGGGACATCGACCGCGATGTGATCCGCGACCGGCTGTTCGATCTGAAGAAAAAATTCCTGCCCGACGGGTTGTCGAAAATCGACACTCTGGATTTTCTGTCGGACGACGAACAGCGCCTCGTCAGCCGGATCCAGGGCCGCACCTACGCCAACATGTTCGGGCTGGTCGAACGTTTTATCGGCGTCAAAATGCTGGAGATCAGCCGCGACCACTGGCTGGGCAATCAACTGGCGCTCGAAGCCCTGGTCAAGTTTACCGACGAAGAACTGAAACACCAGGAACTGTTCCGGCGCATCGACAGCATGCTCACGGCGGCGATGCCCGCGGGCTACCGCTTCCTGCCGGAAGCCAATGAAGTCGCCAACCTGGTGCTCGGCAAATCAACCTGGGCGGTGCTTGCGCTGACCTGCCATATCGAACTGTTCACCCAGGCGCACTACCGCGAAAGCATCGCCCCGGACCCGCAGTTGTCAGATCTGTGGCGCGACGTATTCCTGTACCACTGGCAGGAGGAATCGCAGCACGCCATACTCGACGAACTGGAGTGGGTGCGCGAGGACGCAAAACTGTCCATGCTGCAGCGCGACCGCGCGGTCAATGACCTGATCGAACTGGTCGGCGCAGTCGACGGACTGCTGCAATTGCAGGCCCCTGCTGACACCGAATATTTCGTCAGTATCTGCGGCCGAAAATTGCAGCCCGAGGAAACCAGGGCTCTGCACGACACGCTGCTGCGCGCCTATCGCTGGCAATACATCGTGTCCGGCGTCCAGGATGAACGTTTCGGCAAAATCCTCGCCGGCATGATCAACCACAAGCAGGCCGGGCGCATCGAGAAAGCACTGGCACCGATCATTGCGTTCTAGGCGTCAACCATCCGCAGCCCGCCGGCACGCTCCGCGCAAAACGCCGGCGGGCTGCTTACCCCACGGCGCCGTCAGGAACGCGCCATTACCTTGAACATCGCCCAGTCGAAATCCTCGCCGCCTTCGGCAAGCCGGGAAGGCATCAGCAAATAGTGTTTGTTGTTGACCACCATGTCGAGACTGTCGCGTGAATTGTAGAGCCCTTCGCGCAGAACCACTCCGACCTCGCCCCGGCTGTTCGGGGTCGCCGACAGCAACAACCCCGAATCGGTCGGTCCGGACGCAACCGAATTTCCGGATTTTCTGAGCCGCACCGGAATCGCCACGTTTGACAGCACCTGCACCCCGACACGGCGCTGCTGGTGTTGATCGCGCGCGACCCGACGAATGATGCCGGCGCCCCAACGTTGCGAGGTTTCGGTCTTCAGTCCGATCAGTGCGCCGACGCGCACCCAATCGCCACGTGCTGCCGGAATGATTGCGCCATAGCCGCCGTCGCTGGCGTTTTCAACGATCCAGCTCTCGGCAACGGACCCGGCTGCAGCAGGCGAACTGAAATCAAGTTCATCGCTGTTGTCCGGATCGAGCATGCGCATGATTTCTGTCATGCCGTGCAGCACCGTCATGCGTGTCGCCGTCTGTCGCCGCGCAGCCGTGCGCGCCGGCACATCATCAGACCAGTAGATGGCAAGGTGCCGCAATACCGGCAACACGGTGTCATTGTCGTAGCGGCCGCCGAGATCCACGCTTGACGGGATCGCGCCGGTTTCGCGGATGATCGATTCGACTTTGCGCAGTTCCGTCAGCGCCTCACCGGCACCGAAATACCGTGCGGTCGGCGGCATGGGCTTGTCGCCCATCACCCGAAACGGCGGTTTTCCGGCAACGATGTCAAAACAATAGCCACACCCGGGACCCGGTTGCAGCCGCAAGCGAAACCCGGGCGAAAAATGGGCGATCACACGCTCCGCGAGTTCCTGACGCACCGGACTCAGTCCGTCGGTGGCCGATACGCCCAGCATCAATGCCTTCAGAAACTCACCGCGCGCGCTGCCGCTGCCGTGCGCCCCCGGATAGATTTCGACCTTGCCATCGGCGATGCCCGAGGCCTCACCGAATTGATACACGCGGCCGACATCGGCCCACACCTGCGGCGCTACCGGGCCGTACCGCACCAGTATCCATTTCAGCTGTAGCGTCAGTGCTCGCAGCGCGCGCGCGACGATGACGGGAAGTTTCTTGCGAAAAACAAGACCGCCCGTTTGACCGGATTCGAACCGGTCGACACATTCCAGATAGGCGTCGCTCAATTCCTTCGAGAACATGTAGCTGCGGGTCCACAGGCGATTTTCCTGGAATTTCTGCTGGCGCGCGGTCGCAAAATAATCCTGTGCGATTTTGCGTTGATGGCTTTTTGCGGCGCTATCCAGCAGGTCGATGTTCTCGTAGAGCCGCTCAACCTTGTAAGCACTGGTTTCACGCAGGCTCTCGAGCAACTGCGTAATCTCATCCAGCGCCTTGAGTGCGTCGGACGGCAGTTCATTGATGATCTCCCGGGCCTGCTTTGCATCAGCCATGGGATGATCCACCTTGCCGCCCGTCAGAAATCCGAGCATCGCCTTCCCCTGTCGATCAGGAAGCGGATGATGCGCGTTTTTGTGCGGCAGCGCTTCCGCTTTTAACCCTGCTTTGACCCCATTCTATCGGTCAGAGCCGCCTGAGGCCACCTCGGCCAGCGCGGCATCACGTCCGCGATGCACGTCCACACCGGCGATGATCGCGATGCCAATGACAAAATAAAGGCCCGTGATCAGTATCGCGAGTCGATGATCGCCGCCCGAAATCCAGGTTACCGCGCCATAGGTCAGAGGACCCAGTATCGATGAAAACTTCACTGCCAGTCCCCACAATCCGAAGAACTCCGCCTGCCGCCCGGACGGACTCAAATAGCCAACCAGTGCACGGCCGGCGGACTGGCTCGAGCCCAGACACAGCCCGACCATGTTCGCGGCAACCCAGAACAGCGCCGGACCCTCGGCCCGCCACGCAAGCAGTACGGTGAGCATCCAGCCGAACAGCGTCACCACGATGGTGCGCACATGACCCAGCCGGTCCTGGACGTAACCGAACCCGAATGCACCCAGCGCCGCAGTAACATTGACGACAAGTATCAGCAACAGCGTGTCGCGCGTAGTGAAACCCATGGCCTGCTGCGCGTAGATTGCCGCCAGCGCAATCACCGTCTGGATCCCCGCCTGATAAAAAACCAGACATACGAGGAAGCGCCGCAGGTCGCGATAACGGTGCGCCGCACGCAGGGTTTCACCCAGCCGCGCGAATGCCGCGCGTACCGGCACACCACTCGCGGCCTGCGGTCGTGCCCGCTCGCGCAGGAACAGGAAAGTCGGCAGACTGGCCAGCGCGAAAATCGCCGCGGTGATCAGCATGGTGACCGGAACGAACGCGGTTGCAG
>JAOUIN010000264.1 GCA_029883965.1 Betaproteobacteria bacterium | reverse complement strand
AGACTGGTGTCTTACGGCCTCGCCGGCGTCGACCCGAAGATCATGGGCATCGGCCCGGTACCTGCAGTGCAGAATGCGCTCAAGCGCGCCGGCCTCAAGGTCGAGGATATGGACGTCATTGAATCGAATGAGGCTTTTGCCGTGCAGGCGCTTGCCGTCTCCTGCGACCTCAAGTTTGACCCCAAGAAAACCAATCCCAACGGCGGTGCCGTCGGACTGGGTCACCCTATCGGCGCCACCGGCGCGGTACTTACCGTCAAGGCGATCCACGAACTGCACCGCACCGGCGGGAAGTACGCTCTGGTGACCATGTGCATCGGTGGCGGCCAGGGTATCGCCGCGATTTTCGAGCGGATGTAGATCAAGACCACACGCAAGCCATATACAACAACCAGAAAGAGGAGAAATATCGAATGCATTTCGCAAAATTGCTAACTGCCATTGCCGTGCCGGCACTGCTGGCCGCGCCCGTAACGCAGGCCGCCGGGTTTCCGGAAAAACCCGTACGGCTGATCATCGGCAGTGCGCCGGGGTCGGGCCCGGACATTATTTCGCGGCTGGTTTCCGACCGCCTGTACCAGACCTGGAACCAGCGCATCGTCGTTGACTCACGTCCCGGTGCCGCCGGCGCCATCAGTGCCGATCTGACGCTGCAGGCCGCTCCCGACGGTTACACCTGGATGATGCTGACATCGCAATTGTTCGTGGCCTCGCAGGTCCTGACCAATCTCAAGTTCAATCTGGACAAGGATTTTCAGTCCATCGCACTGATCGGCACCGTACCATTCATCCTGCTGGCCAATCCGACCCTGCCGGCAAAGTCGGTGAAAGATCTGATCGACCTGGCGAAAAAATCGCCGGGGAAAATCCGCTATGGATCGGCCGGCACCGGCGCCTCCGAGCATCTGTCGGGCGTGCTGTTGACCCAACTGACCAAGACCGACATGCTGCACGTGCCGTACAAGGGTGTGGCACAGGCCATCATCGACACCATCGCCAATGAGGTGCAGATCACCTATGCCGTGCTCCCGGCAGCACTGCCGCACATCACCAGTGGCCGCCTGCGCGCACTGGGTGTGACCCCGCCCAAGCGTGCGCCGCTGCTGCCCGACGTGCCGGCAATTGCCGAATCCGTCCCCGGTTATGCGATGTACGGCTGGTACAGCATCGTGGCGCCCAAAGGCACACCGGCAGCGATCCTGAACCAGGTCAGCGCCGAAGTAGTGAAGGCGGCAAAGGAGCCTGCCTTCGCCGAACGCCTGAAAAGCCTGGGCATCGAAGTCGTCGCCGGCGACCGCAAGGTCCTCGACGATTGGCGGCGTGATGAGACCAAGCGTGTCAGCGAGCTGGTCAAAGTTTCCGGCGCCAAGGGCAAGTAAGAAACAGCCACACCGTCGTCCGACAAAACGCCGTGCACTGCACGGCGTTTTGCCATAACAAATCGGGCGCGGCCATGCCCGAATAACCCGTAGCAAAAACGGAACCCGGAGGAGAGTTGAAATGCGTATCCTGAAACTGATTGCGGCGCTCATCGCGCCTGCACTGCTGGCGGTACCCGCGGCCCACGCCGCAGATGCATCGAAATACCCGGAAAAACCGATACGCCTGATCATCGGCAGTGCCGCCGGCTCGGGACCGGATATTTTTTCCCGCGCGCTGGGCGATCAACTATATAAAACCTGGAACCAGCGCATCGTCGTCGATACGCGTCCCGGCGCCGCAGGTGCCATCAGCGCCGAACTCGCCTTGCAGGCCGTTCCTGACGGCTACACCTGGATGATGCTCACCTCGCAACTGCTGGTGGCCTCCGAAGTTTTGAGCAACCTCAAGTTCAACCTGGCACGCGACTTCAAGTCCGTCAGCCTGATCGGCACCGTGCCTTTCGTGCAGATGGTGCATCCGAACGTGCCGGCCAAATCCGTCGCCGAACTGGTAGCCCTGGCCAAAAAGCAGGAACTGCGCTACGGCTCCGCCGGCACCGGCGCCACCGAACACCTGAGCGGCGTCTTGTTCACCCACCTGAGCGGCACCAAAATGCTCCATGTGCCCTATAAAGGCATCGCGCAGGCCATCCAGGACACCCTGGCCCAGGAGGTCCAGCTGACTTACGCGGTGATGCCTGCCGCCAGGCCGCATCTCGAGTCCAAGCGCCTGCGCCCGCTGGGTGTCACCACCAGCTACCGCTCCAAACTCTATCCGGACATCCCCTCGATTTCCGAAACGCTGCCCGGATACGAAACCATGGGGTGGTACAGCGTCGTGGCCCCGACCGGCACTCCGGAACCCATACTTAACCGGGTCAGCGCCGAAATCCAGAAAGCCACCAAGGACCCGTCGTTCAACGCAACGCTGACCAAACTCGGTTCAGTCGTCGTTGGCAGTGATCGCGCCGGCCTCGATGCCCACCGCAGGTCGCAGACCAAAAGCATCGCCGAACTGGTCAAGGTCTCGGGTGCCCGCTCAAAGTAACAGCGTGAAGTCGTCGCATAATCGACGCAACTGGACCCAGGCAGCAACGGACACGCCGCGCAATGCGCGGCGTTTCTGTTTCCACATACCTGCCTGTTTTTCGTGACGGCACTGCGCACGCAAGCAATCTCTCTACAATTGTGATTTTTTTGGTCGGCATTCGATTACTCTCAGGAGGGGGAATAACATGAAGAAACCATCCATCTTGCTCGCTGCCGCGCTGTCTCTCGCTGCGATCGCATCAACAGCAAGCGCTGCGCCGTGCATGATCGTCACGCTGACCGGCACCCAGGGCGGACCATCGGTGTTTAACGGGCTGGCCGGACCGGGGACACTGGTGCGCTATGGCGATGACAGCGACAACTGCAACACGCTGAGACTGCAGTTCGACGCCGGTCGCGGCACCACGATGCGCCTGTCGCAACTGGGCGTGACCCCCGCGCAGATCAATGCGGTCTTTTTCACGCATATGCACTCGGATCACGCTGACGGGTTTGCCGATATCATGCAGGTGCGCTGGCACTTCGCCGCCAAAGGACCGAAACTCGATGTGGTCTGCAGCATGGACACTCCGGCGCCCAAAGGCTACACCGTCAGTTGCGCGAAATTCGCGGCACACGCGGCTGACGCCTATCTGCAGTCGGGTGAGATCGCCCAGCGTCACGCCGAAAACAATGTGCGTCCCATCGGTGGCCCGGGAACATTGACGAACGTCATCGCATTCGAACCCGGCAATGAACCAAAAGTCGTGTGGAGTTCGGGCGACGTGAAAGTGAGCGCGATCCAGTCCACCCACATCGCGGGACACGCATCCTACCGCGTCGACACCCCGGCCGGCAGCGTGGTAATCGGCGGTGACGCCGGCAACGATGCACCGGCGCCACCGCGCGCGTCATCAACCTCGGCACAGGTGGAAAAACTGGCCAAAGGAGCGGACATCATCGTCCACTCGGCAATACATACCGTCATGGCACCCGACAAAACCAGCGGCATGCCGGCACCGATCTATTTCCGCCAGAGCACATCCACCGACCTCGGCGCCATGGCCAAACGGGCGGGCGCAAAGCATCTGATGCTCACCCATCTGATTCCGCCGCTGGGGGCGGCGCGCCAAGGGCCGTATACGGTGCCCGGCGGCGCACTTACTGATGCC
>JAOUIN010000263.1 GCA_029883965.1 Betaproteobacteria bacterium | reverse complement strand
CCCCTCCTTGTAGCAGAGATGCGGAATCTCGACACCGTGACGCTTGGCGGTCTGGATGATGGTTTCGGAGGCATAGCCAACCACATCCTTGCCGTTAAGCTTGAATTCCACCGGCATCGCCGCCAGCTCGTCTTTACTCATCGCAGTCATGACTCATCACCTCCGGTGCGGCATGGCGCGCAAAACCGCATGCGCGTTATCCGACCTCTTTGGGGAAATACTTGATTACCGTGCGTATCGGATTCGGCGCGGCCTGGCCCAGTCCGCAAATCGATGCGTCTGCCATGGCGCCCGAAAGCTCCTCAAGCAATTCCCGGTTCCAATGCGGCGCATCCATCAGCTGCAGCGCCTTCGTAGTACCAACCCGGCAAGGCGTGCACTGGCCACAGGACTCCTCGGCAAAAAATTTCATCACATTGCTCGCTGCACCGCGCGCGCGGTCTTGGTCCGATAAAACAATCACTGCGGCTGAGCCGATGAAACAGCCGTATTCATTCAGGGTATCGAAATCCAGCGGCACGTCGCCCAGTGATGCCGGCAGTATGCCGCCTGATGCGCCGCCCGGCAGATAGCCATAAAACTGGTGGCCAGGCAGCATGCCGCCACAATATTCGGCGATCAGTTCACGCACAGTGATGCCCGCCGGCGCCAGATGCACACCCGGTTTTTTAACGCGTCCGGACACCGAAAACGAACGCAGGCCCTTGCGCCCGTGCCGGCCATTCCCGGCAAACCAGTCTGCACCTTTTTCCAGGATGTCACGCACCCAGTACAGCGTTTCCATGTTGTGCTCAAGCGTCGGATAGCCGAACAGCCCGACCTGCGCCACATAGGGCGGACGCAGTCGCGGCATGCCGCGCTTGCCTTCGATGGATTCGATCATTGCGGATTCTTCGCCGCAGATATAGGCGCCGGCGCCGCGGCGCAGGAAGATCGGTGGCAGCGCGCACGGCGGATCAGCCTGCAATGCCTTGATTTCTTTTTCGAGTATGGCACGCACACCGGCATACTCGTCGCGCAGGTAGATGTAAACCTCGGAAATCTGCACGGTCCACGCGGCAATCAACATGCCCTCGAGGAACCGATGCGGGTCGCGCTCCAGGTAAACACGGTCCTTGAACGTGCCGGGTTCGCCCTCGTCAATGTTGACGGCCATCACGTGCGGGCCTTTTTCACCGCGGACGATGCGCCACTTGCGCCCCGCCGGGAATCCGGCACCACCCAGTCCGCGCAGGCCCGAGTTCTCCATGGTCTTGATCAGCGTTTCGGCATCACGCTTGCCCGCAAGGCACTCGGCCGCAATGGTGTAGCCGCCGTGTTTGCGGTATTCGGCATAATTCACGTACTTGCCGACCGCACACGTGGTCTTTTTGGCGTGCACCTGCGCCTTGACCTTATCGATGCTGGCCTGCGCCACCGGGTTCTGCCCGATCACGGCCACCGGCGCCTGTTCACAACGCCCGACGCAAGGCGCCGGAATGACGCGCACGCCGTCGCCCAGCGCTTGCTTCAGTCCCCGCATCAGCGGGCCCGCTCCGGAGAGTTCGCACGACAGCGAATCGCAAACGCGCACGGTCAGTGCCGGCGGCACGGCATCGCCTTCCTTGACGATGTCGAAGTGGTGATAAAACGACGCGACTTCATAGACTTCGGTCATGGCCAGCTGCATCTCGCGCGCCAGCGCCACGATGTGCGCCGCCGAGATATGGCCGTAACGGTCCTGAATGCGATGCAGGTTTTCGATCAGCAGGTCGCGGCGTCGCGGGTCCGTGCCGGTCTCGCGCTGCGCGGACGCGAGCAATTTCTGCACGTCAATCAGTGCACTTGCATCGACCGGGCGGCCCTTACGCGCCCCATGCACCCGTTTACCGCGTTTAACGATGCCACCTTCCAAAATTTTCTCCTCCAGCGCGGATCCGGCACACCGGATCCGGTCACGCACGCACTTCGCGGTTACGTTGTTACTTGAGCACCGACTTGAGCAGCTTACCCATTTCAGCGGGGTTCTTCGTCGTCCGGATACCGCATTCCTCCATCACCGCGAGCTTTTCCTCTGCCGTACCTTTACCGCCGGAAATAATCGCGCCGGCATGTCCCATGCGCTTGCCCGGCGGCGCGGTAACGCCGGCAATGAATCCGACAACGGGCTTTTTCATGTTGGCCTTGACCCAGCGTGCGCACTCTTCTTCGTTCGAGCCGCCGATCTCGCCGACCATGATCACTGCTTCGGTCTGCGGATCATCATTGAACATTTTCATGACATCAATGTGTTTGAGGCCATTGACCGGATCACCGCCGATGCCGACGCAGGACGACTGTCCCAGACCGATTTCCATCAATTGCCCGACCGCCTCGTAAGTCAGAGTCCCTGAGCGGGATACCACGCCGACAGGCCCCTTCTTGTGAATATGGCCGGGCATGATGCCGATCTTGATCTCATCGGGCGTGATCACACCCGGGCAATTGGGTCCGATCAGCAACGTCTTGCTTTTGTTCTGCTCCATCTTGTATTTAAGCCGGATCATGTCACGCACCGGTATACCTTCAGTGATACAGATCACCAGCTCCAGTTGCGCATCGACCGCTTCCTCGATCGCTGCAGCAGCATAGGGCGGCGGCACGTAAATCACCGAAACGTTGGCGCCGGTTGCGTCCTTCGCTTCCCTGACTGAATTGAAAATGGGAATGCCTTCGTAACTCTGACCGCCCTTTTTGGGGGTAACGCCGGCCACGTAGCAATTCTTGCCATTGGCGTATTCCTTGCCGGTCTTGGTATGGAACTGGCCGGTCTTGCCGGTAATGCCCTGGGTCATGACCCGGCTGTTCTTGTTGATCAGGATAGCCATCAGTTCTTCCCCTTCGCTGCAGCAACCACTTTTTGTGCAGCATCATCCATGTTGTTCGCGGAAATGATCGGCAGGCCCGAGTCCGCCAGGATTTTCTTGCCCAGGTCGACGTTGGTGCCCTCGAGCCGCACCACCAGCGGCACATTCAAACTCACCTGTCGCGCTGCCGCGACTACGCCCTGTGCGATCACGTCGCATTTCATGATGCCGCCGAAAATGTTGACCAGGATGGCCTTAAGTTCGGGATTGCGCAGCATGATCTTGAACGCTTCGGTCACTTTCTCCGCAGTGGCACTGCCGCCCACATCGAGAAAATTCGCTGGACTGCCGCCGTAGAGCTTGATGATGTCCATCGAGGCCATCGCCAGTCCGGCACCGTTGACCAGGCAGCCGATATTGCCGTCGAGCTGGATGTAATTGAGATCGTGCTTCGAGGCTTCGACCTCGGCCGGGTCTTCCTCGTCGAGATCGCGCAACGCCACGATATCCGGGTGCCGGAACAGGGCATTGCCGTCGAAATCGATCTTTGCGTCCAGCGCAACGATCTTGCCGTCCCCGGTCAGGATCAACGGGTTGATTTCCGCGAGCGATGCATCGGTTTCATCAAACGCCTTGTACAAAGCCTGCAGCAATGCCTGCGCCTGCGGTAACGAGGCATCCGGCACGCCGATCTTGCGCGCGACATCGCCGGCTTCGGCATCGGTCAGACCGCGTATCGGATCGATCGCGACCTTGTGGATCTTTTCGGGCGTGTTCGCGGCGACTTCCTCGATGTCC
>JAOUIN010000262.1 GCA_029883965.1 Betaproteobacteria bacterium | reverse complement strand
TGCCCTGGTCGAGTGCGAGTATCACATCGCTATGCGTGCAGCGCCTGTTTCAGGCGCATGACAGCCGAGTCGGGACTGGTCAGCACCGTGCGCCCGGCCAGCGCCGGGATCAGCCGCGCGGCGCTGGCCATCGAGAACTGGCCCAGCACCAGCACGTCGCAATCGGTCAGTTTTGCCGCAGCACCCGCGATCAGGTTGTCATGGCCTTCGGCATTGCCGTTTCGGAGCGCCACCGCTGCATCCGGCACGATGCTGGTGGTGACATGGATGATCTGTTTTTTCGTGCCGGCCATCGTGGCGAGTTCGGCCTGCAGCGCGGGGATGGTCGGCTCAAACGTCGCGATCAGGCCGATGCGTGAGCCGGTGGCGAGTGCTTCGTCGAGCATGGCCTCATTGGGCTTGAGCACGGGCACAGGTACGCATTTGGCTGCTGCCTCGATCGCCGGGCCGAACGCGGAGCACGTAAAAAGGATGCCGTCCGCACCGCAGCCGTGCACATAACGCGTCAATGTCAGGAAGCGTTCGATCATGCGATCGGTCAGTCTGCCGTCGGCGGCGAGGTCAGGTGCGAGCGAATCCTCGAGCAGGCTGGTGGTACGCGCATCGGGCCACAGCCGCTGGAATGCCGATACGATGGGATCGATGGCGACGGGGGTAGCGTGAATCAGGGCGATGCGCGGATGCTTCATGATGATGATGTACGGAATATCAATCGGGCGCCCATTTTACTCGGTTTATTGCCGCAGGAATGAGGGCTGTCAAGGTTTGACAAACCTTGCCCTGCGTGGACAATCGGGACTGCCTGTCACGTGCTGCTACGCTGTATCATCGCGTCGGACACAGCAGCCACGCGCAATGCGGGGCTATCCAGTTGAATAATTACGGAGGTCAGATCATGAGGAATTTCTTTGCCGTTTTGGCATGCAGCGTTGCGGCCCTATGCACTGCCGGTGTGTCGCTGGCGCAGGCGCAGGCGTATCCGAGCAAGCCTATCCGTTTCATTCTGCCGTTTCCGCCGGGTGGCGGGACCGACATCCTCGGGCGCATTTTTGCGCAGAAGCTGTCGGAGCAGGTAGGCCAGCCGGTAGTGCCGGAAAATCGTCCCGGCGCGGGCGGCAACGTCGGTATGGAATACGCATCGCGTCAGCCCGCGGACGGCTATGCGATCGTGATCGCGTCACCATCGCTGGCAATCAGCCCCAATCTCTACAAAAAACTGAATTACAAACAGGATGACCTGACGCTGATCGGTCGGGTGGCGTCAATACCCAACGCCTTTGTCATACATCCGGTGGTGCCGGCCAAAACGGTGAAGGAGCTGGTGGCGCTGGCCAGGAAGAGCCCGGGCAAGATGAATTTCGGCACCGGCGGTGGCGGTACGTCCAATGACCTCGCCGCGCGTTATTTCATCGGTGAGAACAAGCTCAAGATCCTGGTTGTTCCGCACAAGGGCGTGAATCAGGCGACCATCGGGCTGCTGGGTGGTCAGGTGGACATGGTGGTGGTGGGGGTTGCAACTTCGGCGCCGCATGTGAATGCAGGAAAATTGCGCGCACTGGCGACTTTGACCGAGAAGCGCACTGAGGCCATGCCGAATGTGCCGAGCATCGTTGAAGCCGGCTTTCCGTGGTTCCAGGTCGACACCTGGTATGTGATGGCCGCTCCTGCGGGTACGCCGCCGGCGATCATCAGCCGGTTGAATTCCGAGTTCAACAAGATGCTGGTGAGCGCGGACATCATGAAGCGTATGGAAGATCGGGGGGCGATACCGGTGACCAGTACGCCAGCGGAGGCGGAACAGTTCGTGAAAAAGGAAACGGCAACCTGGGGAAAAGTAATCAAGGATGCCGGCGTCGACCGGCTGTAATAATGATGCAAGTGGCGCGGGCTATTTTTTAATCAGGGGGAATATATGAATCAGCAGTTCTGCAGGTCGATGGTGGCGGGTTGTGTGGCTGCGGTTGCATTCAGTGCAGGCGCGCAGGCGGCGCAGCAGGAATACCCGACGCGTGCGGTGCGCATGATCGTGCCGTTTGCGCCGGGCGGGCCGACGGATACCATTGCACGGGTGATTGCGCAGAAGCTGACCGAGGGTCTGGGTCAGCAGGTGGTAGTGGATAATCGCGCGGGTGCGGGCGGCAACATCGGTATGGGGCTTGCAGCATCTTCACCTGCAGATGGCCACACCATGATTATTGTCAGCTCCAGTTTCGTGGTAAATCCGGTGCTCTACAAAACCATCCCTTATGATCCGTACAAGAGTTTTGCGCCGGTATCGAATGTCGCGGCTTCGCCCAACGTATTCACGGTACATCCGACGATTGCGGCAAAGTCGATGAAGGAACTGCTGACGCTGATTTCCGCGGACCCGAAGAAATATTCCATCGCAACTCCCGGTGTCGGCACCACGCCGGATCTTTCGGCGCAGTTGCTGAAGCTGACCAGCAAGCTGGATTTCGTCACCGTGCCCTTCGGCGGCGCCGGCCCGGCGGTCGGAGCGGTGGTCGGCAATCAGGTGCAGATCGGCTGCACGGCACTGCCTCCGACGACACCGCATATCCAGGCGGGACGGCTGCGTGCAATCGCGGTCACCAGCGCCAAGCGCTCGGGTGCGATTCCCGAAGTGCCGACCATGGCCGAACTCGGTTTCAAGGGCCAGGAAGCGGATACGCTGCAGGGCCTGCTGGTGCCTGCAGGTACGCCGAAGGCTGTGATCGACAAACTGTACGGACAGGTGCAGAAAATGATCGCGCAGAAAGATGTGAAGGACCGCATCGAAGGCCTGGGCTTTGCGATCAACGGCAGTTCTCCCGCCGAGTTCAACGCACAGATCAGGGTTGAAATCGAAAAATGGGGCAAGGTCGTCAAGGCGGCAGGCATCAAGGTCAATTAACCGGAGCGGTGCGCTGATGCGCATGCAGAAAGGCAGTCATGCGCATCGTTGATATTCGCGAGACTGCGGTTGCACTGAACTCGAATCTGCGCAATGCAGTATTCGACTTCAGTGACATGACGACTTCGATCGTCGCGGTCATCACCGACGTCGTCCGCGACGGACGTCCGGTCGTGGGCTACGCTTTCAATTCGACCGGCCGGTATGCCTGTGGAGCGCAAATGCGCGGGCGTTTTATTCCGCGCATCCTGAAGGCCAAACCCGAATCGCTGCTGAATGCGGCGGGTGACAATCTCGATCCGGAAAAAATGCTCGCGGCCATGATGCAGCGGGAGAAACCCGGCGGCCACACCGAGCGTTCGGTCGCCATCGGTACCATCGAAGTGGCGTGCTGGGATGCCGCGGCGAAAATCGCCGGCCTGCCGTTGCATGCGCTCCTTGCAAAAATATACAATAAAAACAGCATGTTAGATAAAGTCCCCTGTTATGTCGGCGGCGGCTGGTATCAGCCCGGCAAGGGCATTCCGGAGTTGCTGGACGAAATCCGCGGCAGGCTGGCCGAGGGCTACCGCACCATGAAAATCAAGGTTGGCGGCCTGTCGATCGCGGAGGATGTTGCGCGTGTCGAGGCCGCGCTGAAAATCGTCGGCGAGAGCGATCGTCTGGCGGTGGATGCCAATGCCGGTTTTGATCGCGACCGCGCGCTGGCTTATGCCAAAGCACTGGCGCCGTACAAGCTGCGCTGGTTTGAA
>JAOUIN010000261.1 GCA_029883965.1 Betaproteobacteria bacterium | reverse complement strand
TGCGGCAATCGCGATCAGGCGGATCGATCCGGCTTCCATGTGCTTCTGCATCAGGCCCACCGAGCCCGGCACGACATCGACGTGACCGCCGAGCAGCGAAGTCACCGCGGTGCCGCCGGACTGGAACACGACAACCTTCGCCTTGCGCACATCGACACCAACGCGTTTGAGCGCCATCGCCACGCCCTGGTGGTTGGGATTGCCGAGGCTGGTGGCCACACCGAAGGTGACCGAGGTCGGGTCCTTTTTCATGCGCTCCAGCAGATCGCGGCCGTCCTTGATCGAAGAATCCGCCTTGACCGCGACCGAAATGTATTCCTCGAACAGGATCGCCAGCGGTGTGAGGTGGGTGTAAGTCACGGGCGCACGGCCCATGATGTGATTGGTGAGCAGGCTTTTCGATGCGATCGCGACAAAATGCCCGTCGCCCTGATGCTGGTTCATGTAGCCATAGGCAATCGCGCCGCCGCCGCCGGGCTTGTTGACCACGGTCGACGAAGTCGGCACGAGCTTCAGGTCCTGCAGCAGTTTCTGCATGAAACGTCCCGTGACATCCTGACCGCTGCCCGGTCCGGTGTTGATGACGATCTCGACGTTTTTCTCGGGCTGCCAGTTCTGCGCTGCGGCGGGTGCCGCGATGATCGCAGCGCACAGTGCGGCCTGAACCATTGTGGTTATTGTTTTGCCGGGTATTGCTTGCATCGGTATTTCCTCCTCGTTGTGTACTGCCGAAAAACCTGCAGGCAACCTTCAGCCCGTGCGTGCCGCCGCATCCAGCCACGGCCGCGCCTGTTTGTATTTTTGCTCGAAGCCCGCGATGCGCTCCGCGTACTGCTGGGTGCGCGCGATGTCGTCCAGCCCTTCGAGCAGGCAGCGTTTGCGCACGTCGTGGATTTCAAACTGATGCACGTTGCCGGCGACGTCGGTCACCGTCTGCGCAGCGAGGTCCACGCTGACCTTGGCACCCGGCTGGTCCTGCAACTGGCGGCGGATCGCGGCACATTCCGCTTCGGGCAGGGTCAGCGCGAGCAGGCCGTTCTTGGCACAGTTCGCGGCAAAGATGTCGCCGAAGCTCGGCGCGATCACGCAGCGGATGCCGAATTCGTACAGCGCATACACGGCGGTCTCGCGCGAAGAACCGCAGCCGAAGTTGCGGTCGGCGACGATGATGCCGGCCTGGTCATACGGCGCGGCGTTGAGCATGAACTCGGTCGGCGTGCCGTCAGGCCGGAAGCGCGAGTCGTAGAACAGGATCTCGCGGTACTTGGGGCCGCGCGGCACCTTGTTGAAACGCGTCGGACACAGCTGGTTGGTGTCGATGTTGGCTTCGTGCATGGGCACTGCGATCGCACTCAATGTGGTAAACGGCTGCATATTTATAACCTGTTGATTTAATTAATTATTTTAAAATTCACTTGAGCAACTCACGGACGTCGGTCAGGCGCCCTTTGAGCGCCGCCGCCGCGGCCATCGCGGGACTCACGAGGTGGGTGCGGCCGCCCGGACCCTGACGATTGCGGAAATTGCGATTCGACGTCGAGGCGCAGCGCTCGCCCGGCTGCAGATGATCACCGTTGATGGCGGTGCACATCGAGCAGCCCGGATCGCGCCATTCGAATCCCGCCTTGATGAACACCTGGTCCAGGCCTTCTTTCTCTGCCTGGCGCTTTACGCTCATCGAACCGGGCACCACCCAGGTCGGCACCACGGCATTGCCGCGCTTTGCCACGTCGGCCGCGGCGCGCAGGTCTTCGATGCGGCCGTTGGTGCACGAACCGATGAACACGCGGTCGAGTTTGATGTCCTGCAGGGCGGTGCCGGGCTTGAGCGCCATGTATTCGAGCGCGGTTTCGTATTCGGAACGCAGCTGCGCATCCTTGACGCCGGCGGGATCGGGCACCACACCGGTCACCGGCAGCGCCTGCGCCGGATTCACACCCCAGGTCGCGGTCGGTGTGATCTGTGCAGCATCGAGTTTGACCTGCTTGTCGAAGGTCGCACCCGCATCGCTGGCCAGCGCGTGCCATCCGTCCAGTGCCTGCTGCCAGGCTTTGCCCTTGGGCGCGTACGGCCGGCCTTCCACGTAGGCGTAGGTCTTGTCGTCGGGCGCGATCAGGCCGACACGCCCGCCGGCCTCGATCGACATGTTGCAGATGGTCATGCGGCCTTCCATCGACAGCGCGGCGATGGTCGAGCCCGCGTATTCCATCGCGTAACCCTGCGCACCGTCGACGCCGATGTGCGCAATCAGCGCGAGGATGACATCCTTCGCGGAAACGCCGAAGCCGAGCGTACCGTCGATGGTGATGCGCATGGACTTCGGTTTCCTTTGCCATAGCCCCTGCGTCGCCATCACATGTGCGAACTCGGACGCGCCAACACCGTAGGCCAGGCTGCCGAAGGCGCCATGCGTGGACGTGTGCGAATCGTTGCCGATGACCATCAGGCCCGGCTGGATGATGCCCTGCTCCGGCGGCACGATGTGCATGATGCCCTGATGTTCATGGTCCATGCCGAACAGCGTGACGCCGTACTTGCGCGCCATGGCCTGCAGGTCGATCACCATGTTGCGAATACCCGTGTCCGGAATGCCGTCTACCCCCTTGGCGCGGCCGGTGGTGGGCACGTAGTGATCGGTGAAGGCGTAGATCTGCTGCGGCCGCAGCACCTCGCGTCCGGATTTTTCCAGTGCGGTAAACGCATGCAGCGTGTTCTCCTGCGCGAGCGCGACGTCGACATACATCAGCGACTCGCCCTCGTCGGTGAGGATGTGGTGCGAATTCCAGAGTTTCTCGAATATGGACTGCGGTGTATTGCCGGACATGTTGCTGAATTCCTTTATTGCGACGACATGATGTTCATTGCAGCAGCGTGCGCACGTCAGTGAATCGGCCCTTCAAAGCCGCCGCGGCCGCCATCGCCGGACTCACCAGGTGCGTGCGTCCGCCCGGACCCTGGCGGTTGCGGAAATTGCGGTTGGAAGTCGACGCGCAGCGTTCCCCGGGCTTCAGCTGGTCGCCGTTGATGGCGGTGCACAGCGAGCAGCCGGGTTCACGCCATTCAAAACCGGCCGCGGTGAGGATACGATCGAGGCCTTCCTGCTCTGCCTGCCGCTTCACGGTCTGCGAACCCGGCACCACCCAAGCGGGCACCACCACGCGGCCCAGTTTCGCCACCTCGGCTGCAGCGCGGATGTCCTCGATGCGGCTGTTGGTGCACGAGCCGATGAACACGCGGTCGATTCTGATGTCGCTGAGCGGCATTCCTGCCGTGAGCCCCATATAGTCCAGTGCCATGGTCCAGTCGCTGCGCCGGCGTTCGTCCGGTGCGTTGCGCGGATCGGGCACGGCGCCGGACACCGGAGAGGCCATTTCCGGATTCACGCCCCAGGTCACCATGGGTTCGATCTGCGCGGCATCGAGTGCGACTTCGCGGTCGAATTGCGCACCGTTGTCGGTCGGCAGTGCCTGCCACCGCGCCAGCGCATCCAGCCATTGCTGACCCGCAGGCGCATAAGGCCGGCCTTCCATATAGGCATAAGTAGTGTCGTCCGGCGCCATCATGCCGCAGCGTGCACCGGCCTCGATCGACATGTTGCACACCGTCATGCGGCCTTCCATGCTCATCGCGGCAAAAGTGCTGCCGGCATATTCGATCGCATG
>JAOUIN010000260.1 GCA_029883965.1 Betaproteobacteria bacterium | reverse complement strand
CGCACTCTGGGCCAGTTCCGGCTGTTACGCAATGATGAACCGGTCACCTTCACCGGCAAAGCGCAGCGACGTCCTCTGGACCTGTTGCGCGTGTTGATTGCCTGCGGCGCGCGGGATGTTCCGGTTGAGCGCATCACCGAAGCCTTGTGGCCGCGTATCGACGGCGACTCGGCTCACCGGTCGTTTACGACCACGCTGCACCGCCTGCGCAAACTACTGGGCAAGGACCGCGCGTTACATCTCTCCGAAGGCAAGCTCACTTTGAATGGTCGCCACATGTGGACTGACGTATGGGCCTTCGAGCAAACAACAGCGCGCATCGAGCAGCACCTGCGACGGCCGCGCGAACACATAGACCAGGAGGTGCTGGACAGACTGTGCGAGCGCATGACCGGGCTTTACGCCGGCCCCTTTCTCGGCAACGAACCGGAAGAACCATGGATGTTCGCAGCGCGCGAGCGCCTGCGCCATCGCCTGGTCCGAACGCTGCAGGACGTCTGCCGCCACGCGCAGCAGACCGGCACGCTGGAACGCGCAACCGGCTGGCTGGAACGTGTCATTGAAGCGGACGGCATTGTCGAGGGCCTCTATCGCCAGTTGATGACCTGCTATGCGCACCTCGGGCGCCGCGCCAGCGTCACCGAAACCTATGATCGTTGCCGTAACGCCTTTGCGACCATGTGCCACGGCGAACCTTCCGCGGAAACCCGCTCCCATTATGAACAGCTGATCGCGTCCGCTTGAGCACCATAAAAGTCGATATAACCTGTTGATTAAATTAATTTTTTACATCGGTAAGCCATAGGTAAGTCAACGGTAAGCGATCCGCAACCCCTGCCCCCGGAGAATTCCGTTCATCACGCAACGGGCCGGGGCGGCGCCATACACGACACAGCAACAAAAACCCGCCCGCCGTCTGCGTGACATCACGTCACTTCAGGAGGGGTTATGGATACCAACACTAGCGTCAATCGCAGCATCGGACCGCGACTTCACAAAAACGCGCCACTGCTGGCCAGCGCTATCGCTTGCTCTGCGCTGCTGTCAGGCTGTTATGTCATGCCCATCGGCACCGGCCCGGATGGCCAGGAACATTATGTGTATTCAACACTACCGGTGGTACCAACACAGGGACGGGTTGCAGTCCCCGCCGGCGTTGTTCCCGGCGGACCGGCACCCGCAGTACTCAACGTGCGGCTATACCCCGGCAACGACCTCGCCAACCAGACCGGTGTATTGACGGGCCAGGTCACCAACATGATGAGCGGCAAGGGCCGTTTCCAATTCACCTACCAGGGTGAGTCACTGGTCGGTGAAGCGACCCGCGTGTCGGGTGACGAACGGCGTGGCGTCGCCAGCGCCTACGGTGCACGCGGCACTTTCGCCCGCTGCGACTACCAGATGAGCACGCCCTATCAGGGCGCAGGCACCTGCACGTTCTCGAACGGCGCCAGCTACCAGCTGCACATTGGCAGTTAAACAGCCACGCTGAGTGGCTACAGGCGGGAACCTAGGTTCCCGCTTTTTTTCACTACAACGTCAACGGGCGATTGCGCAGTTCGTCCGGATTGTCGCTCCGGGCGGGAAAATGCCGCGCCAGCAACGCCGTGATCTGCCGAATGCCTTCGAGTATGCCGTCCTCGAACCGATCGTCGCGGAACTCCTGCTCGATACCGCGGCATATGGCTTCCCACTGTTCGTGATCCACGCAGGCGCTGATACCGCGATCCGCCACGATCTCGATGTCACGGTCGGCCCAGTTGATGTAGAGCAACACGCCGCTGTTTTCCGCCGTATCCCACGCGCCATGCCGTGCAAACAGTTCACTGGCCCGTTCGCGCGGCATCTGTCCACGCAGCAGCGGCCGCAGGTCCAGCGCATCCTCGATGACCACGCACAACTCGCCGCGGTGACTGCGCTCGCTCGCGGCCACTGCGTCTTCGATGCATTGCAGCGTCGCTGCGGGAAACCTGCGGCGCATCAGCCACGGTAGCAACAACAGGTGTTTGAGTATGCGCCTGAGATTCATGTCACCACCGTCCCGAGGCACCGCCGCCACCGGATCTTCCGCCCCCGCCGCTGAAGCCGCCCCCGCCCGAACCCGATGACCATGCCCCCCCACCCGAAGACCAGCCGCCGCGTCCGCCGCGCGTGCCGTCGCCGATGCTGGCGACAAACACGACGACACTGCCGATCACGGCAGCGAGTACGCTGTGAAAAATCACCCACACCACGCCACCCGTGAGTGCAGCCAAGACACTCGCTGCCAAAACCCGGCCGAGCATCGTCCGCAACACTTGATTGATCACCTGCAGAAATACGAAGATCGCGATGAGCCACTCCGGCGCGAATGGCAAACTGGAATTGCGCTGGCTGCGGGTTGCCGGCGGCGGCAGCGGTTCACCGCCCGCAACCTTCAGGATGCGCACCACACCGGCTTCGACGCCCGCAGCAAACTCGCCACGCTTGAAATGCGGCACGATATCGTCATTGATGATGCGATTCGAAGTGGCATCGGTCAGCACACCCTCGAGGCCGTAACCCACTTCGATGCGAAGCTCGCGGTCGTTTTTCGCGACCACCAGCAGTACGCCGTCGTCGACGCCTTTGCGGCCGAGCCGCCACTGCTCGAACACGCGCACGGCGTATTGTTCGATCGAATCAGGCCTGACCGTGGGCACCAGCAGCACCGCGACCTGCGTGCCCTTCTCGCGCTCGAACGCGGCGAGGCGCTGCTCGAGCTGCATGACCGATTGCGCCGGCAGCGTCCTGGTCATATCTGTGACCCGCGACTTGAGCTGCGGCACCGCGACCTGTGCGGCCGCAGTGCAAGCCAGCAGACCGGCAAGTGCTGCGCTCAGTAGCGCGCGCAACATGGCTTACTTCGCTGCCGGTGCCGGCGTGCCGAAATCGACTTTCGGGGGCTTGCTGATCTCTTTCTCGTTCTCAACTGCGAACTGCGGCTTTTCCTTGTAGCCGAACAGCATTGCAGTCAGGTTGCTCGGAAACGAACGCACGACGACGTTGTATTCCCGCACAGCCTGGATGTAACGGTTGCGCGCCACGGCGATGCGGTTTTCCGTGCCCTCGAGCTGCGCCTGCAGATCGCGGAAATTCGCATCGGATTTGAGTTCCGGATACTTCTCGACTACCACCAGCAGCCGCGACAGCGCCGAGGTCAGTTCACCCTGCGCCTGGGAGAACCGCGCAAACGCCTGCGGGTCGTTGACGAGTTCGGGCGTGGCCTGAATCGCGCCGACTTTCGCGCGCGCGTTGGTCACGCCCAGCAGCACATCGCGCTCCTGCCCGGCAAAGCCTTTCACCGTTTCCACCAGATTGGGAATCAGGTCGGCGCGCCGCTGGTACTGATTCACCACTTCGGCCCAGTTCGCCTTGATCTGCTCGTCCGTGGTTTGCAGCGTGTTGTAGCCGCAGCCCCCAAGCGCAGATAAAAATATGAATATAATCAATAACTTAATAATCTTCATTGCCAGCCTCCCGTGGATACCGTCGTCGCGCAACCGATGCGTGTCACATGGCGGCAGGCTGCGCGTTCTGCAAGCGCTGCATCGTCGTCACCGCAAAACACAAATCCTCCCACGCTTTGGCCTTGTCCGGCAGCGTGCGCAGCAGGTATGCCGGATGATAGGTGATGATCAGCGGAATGCCACGATATGC
>JAOUIN010000035.1 GCA_029883965.1 Betaproteobacteria bacterium | reverse complement strand
CCATTCCTTCTGCAGGAAGAATTCAAACTCGTCTATGGTGGCAGTCAATGCAAATCTCCTCATATCCGCGTTCCGGCAGCGATCCGGACCCGGCTGCTCGGAATCTATACCGGTTGAACAAAATCAGAACCGTAGGTGCACAAGCCGGTTGCTAACCAAGGTCCCCGGACTGCGCAGCCAGCGTACGCACGATCTCCGTGCTGCTGCGCCCCCTGGCCCTGCCCTGCTCCGGCGTCTCTTTGCCCGGCGCGGTCGTGCTGACAAAGGCGCAGATTTCCGCCATGCCTTCAAAAACCTTCGGCGTCACGCCGTCCACTGCAAGCGTTTTCGCCACTTCGCGCATCTCGGGCACCCAGCGATACGCCTTGGGCGGCATGATCGGCAACTGCCCCTGCAACCAGTGGTAAATTTCCGCACGCGCGCCCTCGCGTAATTCGCGATCCAGAAAACCCTCTATGCCGAGACGCTGTGCGGCGATCAGCACCTCCAGCCACAGCAATTGTGTGCCCTTGGTCAACGCGCCCGAACACATCTTCAACGCGCTGGCGTCGCCGATGCGCTCGCTCATCACCGTCACCTGCAGTTGCGGTCCGGCGATCTGCATCAGTTCCGCGGCGCCGGGGCCCGAAACAAACAGCGTGATGCTCGCCTTGCCCCGCGGCGGCGGCCCGATGATGCCTGCATCAAGGCAGCGGCCGCCCGCCTCGACGATCAACTCCGAGATTTCCTGCACCGTTCCCGGCGCCACGGCATTGCAATCGACGATCAGCGTATTCCCGCCACTGGCACACAGCGCCGCAGCGGCCTGCCGCGCGAACGACAAGGCGGCACCAGGATCCATGATCGACAGTACGACGTCGCATTCCGCGACGAGGTGCTCGATTGAACCGAGATCCGTCAGTCCTGCTTCACGCGCCAACGTGCGGCTGCGCTCGCTACGGCCGTCAAGAGCGGTGCACACGGTATAGCCGCGCGCCTGAATCTGCATCGCCACCGCCTGCCCCATGTCGCCGGGCGTCATTAGACCTATTTTGCTGAATCGCATCTTGGACTCCTTCTGATGAGGGCAGCGTACCACGGCCCCGTGAAATCGAGGGCTAACGCGAAAAAGGTACTGTCATTACACTGGGCATTCGCGCGCCTGCCTCACGCCGGAAATTAATGCTGTTCACAGCCGACCCTATGGCGTCTAATAAAATACGCTTCACTCAATCAACGATACATTTCCATCGCGCACAGGATCCCAATGGACCACAAAATACACAACCTGCTCAAACAGATAAGCACGCTTGAGGACGAACTACGCACTGTGTTACATGATCAGGAGGAACAGCTCCTTTACAAACTCGAAGGCAAGCGCATCCGCTTTGAGGACCAGGTACGCCGAGCCCACCGTAAACTGAAACGCAGCGTGCTGCGATGGATCATCACCGACCGGCCGCAGAACTTCATCACCGGACCGGTCATCTACGCGATGGTGATCCCTCTGGTCTTCCTCGATTTTTGGGTCACGTTCTACCAGGCGACGTGCTTCCCGATTTACCGCATCGAGAAAGTCAAACGCAGCGACTACATCGTCTACGACCGCCAGCTGCTCGAATATCTTAACTGGTTCGAGCGCTTTCACTGCACCTACTGCGAATACGCCAACGGGCTGCTGGCATACGCCGCTGAGATCACGGCGCGGACCGAGCAGTACTTCTGCCCGATTAAACATGCAAGGAAAGTACTAGGATCGCACGCGAGGGCCGCGCGGTTTCTGAAATATGGCGAAGCGGCGGATTATCACGGGAACCTGGATGGGTTTCGGAAAGCGCTGGAACAAAACGCCCATCAACCCTAGCTGCAAGCCCTGTAACGGCCCGTCGGTCAGAGATAATCGCGTACTCGAAGCGGATAATATTCATGCCCCGAGCATCCGCAGTCAACCACTGACGGCCGCACGAGAAACATTTGAGCCCGATCGAATTCTGCGCTCTTGACGAGCGCTCCTACTGTTATTATCGGAAAGCCCTTTGCTGCCCGCAGGTCGAAAGTGGGCAGCCGCATCACATGTTGCTGTACCGATGTCGCTGCACCCGTGCGCTTGCCGGTTCCTTAACTCGAATGGAGTGGTAAATGGAAATGCTGATTGCGGCCTGGGTGGCTGCGGGACTGGTATTTGCATCGTTTTTCATGAAGACGATCGTGCCACTTCGAAAAGTAGCCATCGCCGGCAATATTGCATTCATCGTCTACGCGCTGATGGGAATCAACTTCGCAATATTCGACAAGGTCCTGCCCATATTGGTCTTGCATGCCGCCCTCCTGATCCTGAACATAATGAGACTGCGGGAGGTACAAAACACCATTCGCTCGGTCCAGGCAATGACCAGGGAACACGCCTCCCTTGATGCACTGACCCCCTACATGAAGCGCGAAAGCATCAGGCGCGGAGAGTTGTTGTTCAGGAAAGGAGCATTGGCAGACCGGCTGTACGTTCTGAAAAAGGGGCGAATCAAGCTCGTTGAGTTTGACAAGATCCTGGAGGCCGGCGCCGTTTTCGGTGAGGTCGGCATTTTTTCCGAGACCGAGATCCGCACGTCCTCCGCGGTTTCTGAAGATGACTCCGAGCTTTACAGTCTCACCAGCGAAAAAGCCGTTGAACTTTTCTATCAGGATCCCCGTTTTGGCTTTTATATAGTGCGCGCTCTTGCCCGATATGTATCCGAGGGCGCTGACATCGCATCGAGGCAGGGTGACGCGGATCAACTTTTGCCGGGCACGAGCAGCGAAGGTGTCGCTGTTTCCACTGCCAAGTGAAGCCATGTGTTTCATGTTGCCTACGAACCGCGGATCGGCGGTCTGGCCTGAAAACACATCACCGCCATCGAGGTTGACGGTTTTGGCTTGCAGCCGTCCGGCCTGATTGCAGAGATTCCGTGATGGCCGGATTGCATTCATTCCGCTGGCAATCAACCCCCTTCCTCTGTAGATTGTTCGTCCGCCAAACTTGGATTCAAACAAAAAATGGACCTCGGCATTAAAGGCAAGAACGCGCTGGTCTGCGGCGCCAGCAAGGGACTGGGCCGGGCCTGCGCACTGTCGCTCGCTCGCGAAGGCGTCAACGTCACCATCATTGCGCGCGGACACGAAGCGCTGGAGCAGACTGCAGCGGAGATTCGCGCGGCGACGGGCGTGACAGTCAATGCGGTTATTGCGGACATCACCACGGCCGAAGGGCGCGCGGCCGCACTCGCTGCCTGTCCGCCGCCCGACATCCTGGTCAACAACGCCGGCGGTCCGCCGCCCGGAGACTTCCGCGAGTGGACACGTGACGACTGGATCAAGGCCGTCGACGCCAACATGCTGACGCCGATTGAACTGATCAAGGCAACGGTGGACGGCATGATCGCGCGTCGCTTCGGCCGCATCGTCAACATCACGTCCAATTCGGTCAAGGCGCCGATCGAGGAGCTCGGTCTGTCAAATGCCGCGCGTTCCGGGCTTACCGGTTTTGTCGCCGGCCTCGCACGCAAGACCGTGCGCCACAATGTCACCATCAACAATATTTTGCCCGGTCAGTTCGCCACCGACCGCCTCAAAAGCCGGCTGGCCGTCAACGCCAGGGCCGCCGGGCAGACGCTGGAACAGCACATGGAAGCCCGTTGCAAAGTAATACCGGCGGGCCGCTTCGGCGATCCGTCCGAATTCGGCGAGCTGTGCGCCTATGTCTGCAGCGCACAGGCCGCTTTCATCACCGGACAGAATTTCCTTATCGATGGCGGCACTTATCCCGGCACCTACTGAAAAGATTACAGGCGAAGCAGTTTAGGCGAGTCCGCGCGGGTTCGGCCCGGCGTAGGTTCCGCGGCAAATCACCCCGGCATACCGCCCCGCCCATCTAGGCTTTCAGCGGCGATGCCAGGCCGTCACTGCTTATGACTCAAGCGCTTCCAGTTCTTCCGACGCCAGGGTGATCCCCGCCGCCGCAATATTCTCTTCCAGGTGCCCTACGGACTGTGTACCGGGGATGGGCAACACCACTGGCGAGCGCGCGAGCAGCCAAGCGATCGCCACCTGTGATGGCGTAATGCCGCGACGCCTGGCGATACGCTTGACGTTCGCCGTCGCGATATCGCCGGCACCGCCGAGCGGGTACCACGGCAGGAAGGCGATACCCAGACGCGTGCAAGCGTCCAGCACGTCCTGATCTGCACGGTTGCCGACATTGAATTCATTCTGCACAGAAACAATGTCTGTGATGCGGCGCGCCTCGTCGAGTTGCGCGACGGTCACGTTTGAAATCCCGAGATGGCGAATCTTACCGGCGCGCTGCTGTTCGGCAAGGGCGCCCACCGAATCCACATACGGCACTTTGGGATCAGGCGCGTGCAGTTGGTAAAGATCGATGCAGTCGACTCGCAGGCGCTTGAGACTGCCGTCGAGTGCGCGGCGCAGATGTTCGGGATGACCATTCTCTACCCATGCCGAGGGCTCGGGCCGCGTAAGGCCGCCCTTGGTCGCGATCACCAGCCCCTGCGGATAAGGATGCAACACCTCCGCGATCACACTTTCGTTGACCTCGGGGCCATAGCTGTCGGCGGTGTCGATGAAGTTGATGCCGAGGTCGAGTGCGCGCTTGAGTACGCGCGCAGCATTGTCGGGATCGTCATGCCGGCCCCACACCTGCGCACCGCACAGCCGCATGGCACCGAAACCCAGGCGGTTCACGACCCGATCGCCGAGCCGGAGCGTACCCGCCAGCGCGGCGCCGGTTTGCTGAGATGGTGTTACACGTGTAGCCATCTGCGCTCTCGCCTGAATGAATGTGACACCGTTGCGGGCGCGTGCATTGCAGCACGCCCGGTCTTCGCCATGATACCGGCGTGACCCGAAAATCCAAGTGTTGACGTGCTGAGATGCACTGAAGATACATGCTTTTAAAAATGTATCCGCGACGAATGCCAATTCGCGTTCTCTCGCGTAAACTACCACTTCTTCCTCACTCACGAGAACATCATGCTCCGTATTTATGGCTCCGCCAATTCCCGCGCGTTGCGCACCCTGTGGATGGCCGCCGAACTCGGCCTCAAGTATGACCACAAGGACTGGTTGCCGCGCGCACCCGAAACCAAAACTGACGAGTACCGCGCAGTAAATCCGAATGCGCGCGTGCCGAGCATCGATGACGACGGCTTCATCCTGTCGGAGTCGATGGCGATCAATCTCTACCTGGCCAAGAAGCACAACAAGCTCTACCCTGCCGATCCGCAGCACGAGGCGCTGGCGTGGCAATGGAGTTTCTGGGAGACCGACCGCCTCGACCGCCAGATCGTGACCTACGTCCGCCACTCGGTCGCTCTGGCTGAGGCTGAACGCAAACCCGCAATGGCCGAAGCCGCGTGGCTGGAAGTCGCACCCGCATTCGACGTACTGGAAACAGCGCTGTCCAAGGCCGACTGGCTCGCCGGCCCGGCGTTTTCAGTCGCTGACCTCAATGTCGCGGGCGCGCTGTATCGCGCACTGTCGATCGACGTAGGCAAGTGGCCGAATTTCGATGCCTGGCTGCACCGGTGCTGGGCGCGCCCCGCCGCAAAGCACGCCCGCGCGCTACGGGAGAAATAGAAACCCGAATTTCCAGCGGGCCGTGAACTACACCCGCGGGTATCGGATATGTCGCATAACTAATTGAATTTATTATAATTTTTATCTTTTACGGGTGCCGGCGGCAACTCCGGTACGCCCAGCACCGCATCCACGGCCTTAGCAATTTCGAATCCCTCACATGTATTGAAAGCGCCCTCGCAACTCTTGTCGGCCTGCTGCGCAGCGCGCGCCCTCGCATAGTACGTCGTTGCCGCATCCTTCAAACCCAGGCCCGTCGCCGCCTCGCCCAGCAGAAAATAGGACAGATCGTTGAAATAGCCGACCTTCATCACCGCGACGGCGAGGTCGCGCCACTGGTGCTTCGCGTGTAACTCCTTCCAGATGCTGCGATGGAAGCTGTAGCCGAATACGCATTCAGTGGCGCAGGTCAATACGACGTTACCCTTGCTGAACTGCTCGAACTCAGCCGCAACAAAAGTCATCACCTGCGGCTCCGCGGCGAGTTTTTTCGCGTATTCCTCTCGCGTCATGCCGTCGGCCGCGCGTTCATTGACCGGCTGATCGATGAAGTCGGGCACCGCAGCAGTAGCAGGGCGGCTCTTAGCCAGCTGATACATCGGGTCCACCTTCACCAACAGCGACCGCAGTCGCTCAGCGCGATTTTCCGGCGAGGGATGCGTCGACAAGAATTCCGCAGACGTGCCCCCCTCCTTCGCCATTTTTTCCCACAGCGTAACAGCGGCTCGCGGATCAAAACCTGCGCGTGCTGCGAGTTCGATGCCGATCTGATCGGCTTCGGATTCGGCATCCCGGCTGTTCGGCAGCGTGATCGCCATCGCCGCCGCGAGCGCAGCCGTGTTCTGGTTGCGCTGAAAAGCATAGGGATCATTGGAATTTCTCGATGAAACCAGCGCCGCCAACACAGCGGTGCCTACACCAACCGTCATCGCCATCGACATCTTTTCGCGGGTATGGCTCGCCAGCGCATGGCCGATTTCGTGCCCCATGACATTGCCGATCTCGTCATCGGTGGCATTGAGCTTTTCCCAGAAGCCGGTGTAGATGCCCATCTTGCCGCCGGCCATGCAGAACGCATTGACGGTCTTGGGTTCATCGATGAGCTGCACTTCCCATGCCCAGTTGGCCGAATCGGGCCGGAAGCGCACGGCTTCGGCAACGAGGCGGTTGGTGATCTCCTTGATGCGCGCCGCGCGCGGCGTACCGGTTTCGACTTTGTTCTTCTTCGAGAACTGTCCCATCATGTTGGCGTAGGCCGACACCGCGCCCTGTACCGCCGCTTCTTCGGACACCAGCATGAGCTGGCTGCGCCCGGTGATGGTGTTGGTCGCGCAGCCCGGAGCCAGCACGATCAGGCCCAGCAACAGCGCACGCCGGAATCCAGAAACAGTCTGCATCATGTGCCTCGAACGTAAGCGGTAATCAGCCGGGTGCGGATGTCGTACCGCGCGCCACATCCGACCGCTTGAGCGCCAGCGGCTGCTCGCCGAGCAGGTCCTTCTCGATCACTGCGCGGACTTCTTCGAGACTGAGCCCGTGTTGTGCCACCAGATCCGTCACTTCGGCGAGGATGGCATCAGTATCCTGCATTTTCTTAAGGCGCTTGAATTGGTCTTCACGCGTGATGCCCATGCTCTCGCCGATCAGTTCGAGAAAGTTCACCACTGCGAACGGCCAGTCGATTTCGTGGCTACACAGCTCGCGATGACAGGCGTGATACACACCGGCAAGCGCGTCGACTTTCGCTGCGGCCGCCGCTTCAAGCAGTGTGCGGTGCATTTCGCGCTTGAACGCCGGCAGCGGCTGCAGCGTATTGCACATGTAGCCGGCACGCGTCTGCTCGAGTTCGACATACTCGAGACCCGGGATCGCCTTGAGAATGCGGATTGCGGATTCGAACACGCCGGTCACGCCCGGATGTTCATGCAGCCCGACCCGTTTATTGACCCTGTTGCGCAGCAACGGGCGCAGCCGGTCGAGCTGGCTAGCGAGGTACACCACGAACGCTTCATAGTCGTAAGCGGGCTTTGCGGAGTCATGGCTGCGCCCGGGCAGGACGTTCTCCCCGATCTGGATCGTACACGTCGGGCACCAGGCCAGCACCTTGGCGGCGCCGGTCGCGGCAAAACGGTCGGTAGTGCGATACGCGATGCGGCCCGCAGCATCAAAATCACCGGCGCGAAACTGCAGCACGCCGCAGCAGTCACCCGGTCCGCCCATGACGCGGTAGGTGACGCCCAGCGCGTCAAGAATGTCCAGCGAGAGCAGTACAATATGCGGTGTCTTCAGCACATTACAGCCGGTATAGAACACGACATCGGGCGGCGCTGCCGCGTAATCGACATCGCGGAAACCACGCAATACTTCAGCAGGCAGCTGCATGCGCGAGAGCACGCGCACGCCGCGACCCATGTTGGCAAACGCAGCACTGCCCTTGGCGCGCTGCTCCGCAGCAGTCGCGCGGCGCTGGATCGCGACGCGCGTGAGAGCGAGCATAAACCGCGGGTTCACCGACTCAGGGCATGCTGGAATGCAATGCCCGCTGCCGGAACACACCTGCGCCCAGCGTTCAGCCGCGGGCGTACCGCTGCCGCCGCGAATGATGTCGAGCACACCGCCGACCACGTCAGCACCGACATGCTCCGACAGGCCTGCGGGTGCAGGCATTGGGCACACTTCGAAGCAGCGGCCGCAACGCGTGCAATGATCAAGCACGTCGTGCGTGCGCGCCTGCAGGGCATCGGCAAAGTTTGTGTTCATGCGTAATCCTGGCACCCGCTAGTACAGGCGTTGAGCTTACGACAAATATGCCGGCGCAGAAGCCGTTAGCGCCACATATGGCGATGGAGGACGCAATACATGAAAAACCGCGTCACACCCCAGCGATTAAATCATAACTCATTGTTTTTATTTATATTTTATCGTTTCACCGCGAGCACGCCATCGCCGTTCAACGCCGTGGTAAAGCCGGCGCGGCGCAACCGTTGCGACACTTCACCGGGCACGTCGCGCCCGCTGGTGAGCTTGTTCGGTGTACCGGTGTAATGAAACAGTTTGCCCTTGCGCCTGAGCACTCGCGAGAGTTCGTCGTAGAACACCTGCGAATACAATTCGCCGGCAATGCCGAAACGCGGCGGATCATGCAGGACAGCATCGACTGACGCGTCGGCCAGCGTGGTGATCTCCGCGGCAATATCCCCCCGCTCCAATGTCAGGCCATTGCCCGTTGCCGGCGACCATGGATTCAGGCTGCGCAGCCAGATTACATCGGAATTTTTTTCGTACGACAGCACCTGCCGCGCCGCACCCTGCAGGCACCACGCTGCAAAATAACCGAGACCGCCGCAGGTATCGAGTATGACCTTGCCTCGCGGCTCGATCAGACCGACTTTGCGCTGCGCATCGTCCCAGGGAGAGATCTGCGCTGTAGGCAACATCTTGATGCCATCGATTTCAAAAGTGGGCGCACCCCACTCGGTTGGCACCAGCTTGATCAGCGCGTTGGCAAAACGCGACACCGGCGCAAAACCGGCACCATCCCAATGGTAAATCGTGCGCTCCCGGCAGACATCCAGCCATGGGTAGTGCCGACCCTCCCAGGTCCACCCGGTCTCGTCCAGCGCAACCTGCGTCTTGGTGCGTCCCAGATCGAGTGAACAGCCGGCCACAGGCAGGCCGGCGCGTACCGCGGCACGCAGCGCCTCCTGAATCTGTTGCGTCAGCAGCGGGCCCATGGTTTCCGTATAACGATCTTCGCCAGACGTGCGGCTGAGATTAGTCGACTGCGTTGCGTGTACATCCCGATGTTGTCGCGATCAGCAGATAGATCCGCACTGGCCTCTCAATGCGCTTTATTATGCGCCGAAGGTGTTGCGCGTGCGCCTGCAGCGTCGCCTTATCACGACAGTCATTCGATATAAACCCGGCATTTCAGACTATGTGGATTTTGCCCTTATGCAGCACCTCACGAATTGATAATGTGATACAAACAAAAGTAACAGGCAGCACCACAGGGGTTCGTTAACCGTCCGCCAGGAGGACGCAAGATGAACACCATGCTGAACACCGGACGCCAGGCACTCGCCATAATCACGCTGCTGTTGCTGCAAACCACGGCCGCATCGGCGGAATCACTGCCCTGGCATCTCTGGAAAAACAGTGTTGACGGCAAAATACAGTGCGCGCAATTCGTGCCCGGGCGCGACTGGGATAAAATCGACGGCACTTTCAGCGACGGGCGCTGCCGAACCGCATTGATCGGCTCCGCCGGAAATGCGGCTTCCGAATCCGGTCGAAAGAACAGATGCTGGAACTGATGACCATTATTGTGGCTGCAAGATCGGGGCGATGAAATCCATCGCCAGCTCACGGCGGGTTACGCACCCCCTTATCATGTGCTGCGCACTGATGTTATGCAGCATTGGCGCAGCCCACGGGCGCGGATCGCCGCAGGCGCCGGGAGATTCCGCAAAGAAAAATGCTGCCACGACCAAGGCCGGCGATGCCGCTGAAACCGCGCGGACAGCGCGGGCGTTACACGCCGCACAGGATCGCGCTGTAGTCAATTTCCGCCGCAATCAGGAACGCAAAGCCGCCACTGCCAAGGCTGCACATGCGCGGACGGTGGCAGACAAGGCAGCCGCCGCGGAAGAAACCCGCATTGAAGCCCGTGCGCTGGCGCGGGCGCAGGATCGTGTGGTGGCGCACTACAAGGGTTTACCCTTCGAGAAAGCAGCGCGTCGGGTTGAAGTCCTCACCTGCTTCACCGGAATCCAGGACCGGCATGCGCGCATCGGCGTGCAGCTCGTAGACGGCATGGTCAACCATTTTTCTTTCTACAGCAAGGCAAAGCCCCGCACCTGCTCGATCGATGCCGCCCGCGATGGCGCCTTTAACCATTGGGAAGATGTCGGTGCGGGCGCAAAAGTCACGCTCGCGGAAGAAAAGGGTGTTTTGCTGATCAAGCGTATGGGCCGCGGTTACCACTTCCTGTTCCGGGGTGTCGATCGCATGCGCTACTGCGGCATGGACGGCACCATCAACGGCAGCCTCACGGTGACACGCGGCAAAATTCAGTGCGACGTACAGGGCATCATGGACGGGCACCAGGGTTGATCGGCTGTCCCGTGCAAGCTTCAATAAAGACTTACGCCTTGGCAATTGGTCCCGTTGAATGACCAGTTGATGCCGCTGTAACACGACGGATCGGGGAAATCAGGCGCCCGAAACGCTCCGGTGTTCGGATTGCCGTCATCAATCGAGCGATCTATTGCCGCAAGTACGTTCGAAGGCACCTGGTGGCCGGTATTCAGATTGTGCCGGCTCGCAGTACCGTTACTGCCCTGGTAGGACGCGTCGAACTGCAGATTGAACCATGAGCCATAGGCATTCGACGGCGAGGTCTTCGGGCCGGCGGTGGTATCACAAACAAAATCGCCCTCGATTAAGCCGGCCTTGGACAAATGCTCCCATACCAGCAAATTTTCGTGCGGCTGGCCCGCGAACTCGATCCTGCCGTTGCCATTGCCATTGCCGTTGCCCGCGCCGCTGGTACATACCGCAGCGAGATCTTTGATATTAATGGACGCATGCCGGTAATCGCCAGGAAGCTCCCGAAAACGATCAATAAAGCCCAGATATGCAACCTTGATCGCATCCATCTTGCCGATGAGGAACTGCTTGCGCGCATTGACAATCAATTCCTGGCCTGCAAGAAAAGCACCAACCAGCAGACCCAGGATCACCAGCACAATGGCTGTTTCAAGGAGCATGAAACCGATTCGCCCGGTGCATTTCCGCCCCGCCTTTCGGGCGAAAGGCCGCAGGGGTCGCTGCCGGGCCGACCCGGCACTGGCAACGAACGCTGAAGAGCGCAGGCGCATCAATCAGGTGACCATCCGATAAACAGGTAGAGCGGTAGCCAAAGCTACATTGTTACTATGACAACGTCAATCTGCGATCCGCCTTGTCACCGGCTGCACAACTTTTCGCCACCGGTAACCGGTTTACAAAAAGAGTAGGATTGCGCTTCCAGTCACCCTGCGATTTAAAAAGGCGTGGGGCCTGCGTCTAATGGGGGAACCATGAATCCACTCGTCCGCTTTGCCTCGCTGCTCATTACAATCGCACTGTGCACAGCGCTTCCAGCGCAGACCGAAAATTATCCCGTGCCGAAAGAAGGCAGCTGGACCGCGCGCGACTTCAAATTCCATTCCGGCGAGGTGATGCCGGAGACCACGCAGCCGCGCAACATGTCGCGGCTGCTGACGTATTTTTCGATTGCCACTTCAAACGGCAACATCAACCTGTATAACGCCGCGCCCAACGCTGCGCAGGGCGACGCATTCCTCGCCAAGCGCATCGCGACGCCGTTCCGCGGCGACGCCAACGATGTGCTGTATCAGTGGGAATCATCAGCGGACTATGATCCGTCAGCGGCACTCGAACGCGTACAGGCCACGGTGCTCGCAATCAACGCCGCCGACGACGAGCGCAATCCACCTGAGCTCGGCATGATGGAGCGCGCGATGAAGCGCGTGAAAAACGGGCGCTACCTGCAGATTTCGCAAAGCGCCGACACCCGCGGGCACGGCACCACCGGCATGGCAAAGTTCTACAGGAAAGAGCTCGCGGAGCTGCTGGAACAGGCGCCGCGGCGGCGCTAGCGCGCATCATGCGCACCGAACTCGTCAGCATACCGACCAATACCGTCCCGCTCGACGGTCTGCTGTACCAACCTGAAGGCGGCAGCAGCGGGCTCGCGGCGATCTACTTCCACGGCAACACCATGAACTTCTATACCGGGGCCGCGCGATTTCTCGCCCCGGCGCTGGCGGCCATGGGCTACAGTTTTCTTGCATTCAACCGCCGCGGCCACGACGTGCTGACCACGCGCGCGAGCCGTGCCCCTGAGGGCGGTGCATTCCAGACTACCGGCGAAGCGCTCGCCGACAACCGTTATGCCGTGCAATGGCTGACGGCGCGCGATTTTGCCGCCCCCGTCATCATCGGCCACAGCAACGGCGGCATGCTCGGCGTGCAGCACACAGTCGATCATCCGCAAACGCCGGCACTTGTAATGCTCTCCGCAGGCCGCGGAGGGCCGCGCAGCACCTCCGGTGGTCCGGAAAAACTGCTGGCACAGGATCGGCATGCGGAGTTCGAAGCACGGGCACGCGCGCTGGTTGCTGCCGGTCGCGGGCGTGAACTCATGCTGCTGCCGGGCTGGTGGTATGCGATCAGCGCCGAGAGTTTCATCGACCGCGATGCGACCGTGCCCGACACCGTGGCGCTGGCGCCAAAAATCCGCTGCCCGGTGCTGGCCATCCGCGGCAGCGCCGAAGACCGCGAGCGTTATCCCGCAGAAGAATTCCAGGCCCGGTGCGGCGGACCCTGTACTGTGGAAATCATCCCGGACTGCGACCATTTCTATACCGGTCGCGAAGTAGAAGTCGCGTACGCAGTCAGCGCGTGGCTCCGGCAGGCGGACCGCTGATAAGATGACGCCACTATCAGAAAACCAAACCTGGAGGAAACCATGCACGCCCGATCATGGATGACGATAGCCGCGGCAACGGCCATGCTGCTGACCGGAATGGCCCACGCCGCCGAGACCGCGTACCCCACCCGGCCGGTACGCATCATCGTGCCCTATCCTCCCGGCGGCACCACCGATCCGACAGCACGCGCGTTCGGTACCTGGTTCTCCGATAAATTCGGCACCACGATGGTCATCGACAACCGCCCCGGCGCCGGTTCCACGCTGGGTCACGGCATCGCGGCGAAAGCCACGCCCGACGGCTACACGTTGGTGCTGGGCACCTCCGGCGGACTGGTGGTTAGTGCCGCGTTCGGCACCAAACTCTCTTACGATCCGGTGCGGGATTTCACGCCGATCGGCATCGGTGTGTACGTGCCCTTCCTCATCGTCGTGCATCCCTCGGTCCCCGCGAAAAACGTGAAGGAACTGATCGACCTTGCCAAGGCACAGCCCGGGAAAATAAACTTCGCCTCCCCCGGCACCGGCACCCCCAACCACCTCGGCATCGAACTGCTGACCTCGCTGTCCGGCGCAAAATTTACCCACGTGCCGTACAAAGGGGGCGGCGCGGCCACGGTGGACCTGCTGGCCGGCCGCGTACAGGCCATCTTCGGCGGCGCCGCACCCTGGCAGCCGCACATGGCCACCGGCAAAGCGCGCGCAATTGCGATCGGCCATCCGCAGCGCCTGCCGCAACTGCCGGACATCCCGGCCATTGCCGAAACCTATCCGGGATTCAACAACACCACCTGGTACGGATTCCTCGGACCGAAAGGCATCCCGGCTTACGTCGTAAAAAAGGTCAATGCCGAAATGAAGCGCGC
The DNA here is from genome assembly GCA_029883965.1 of Betaproteobacteria bacterium. Taxonomy (GTDB): domain Bacteria; phylum Pseudomonadota; class Gammaproteobacteria; order Burkholderiales; family SG8-41. Next base: position 858 of record JAOUIN010000035.1, on the reverse strand, counting down.
GGTGGAAGACGCAGCTTTCACCAAACACCTCGAATCGATCGGCATGGTGCCCACCTCCACCACGCCCAGGGAAATGGGCGACATGATCCGTACCGAACTCGCGCGCTGGACCAAGGTCGTGCGCAATGCAGGCATACAGGCGAACTGATCGGCTACGGCAGCTTGGCGACCAGATCTGCTGCCGCGCGGCCAACCACCTTAGGCAACGACAGCGGTTCTTCGCTGACCGTATCGTACGAATAGTGAAATTCCTGCGCTGCCTCCCAGGCCACCGTTCCGTCACTGCTGTCCCAGATCTGGAAAAACAGGCGCACCCCTGCTGATCGGGTCTCGACAATGCGAAAGCCAAGCGTGCCCCAGCGCTCCTTGGACGATTGCCCGAAGCCCTGTACCTTGATCTGAGCCAAATAGCGCGCGCCCGCTACCTTGCCGACCTGACGCAATATTTCACGATTGAGCAGGCCCGTGTCGCGGTAATCGATATACATGCGGCTGTAGGCATCGGCGAGTCCGGCCTTATTAACAGCGCCCAGGGTTTCGGCAAGCGGCACGACGCGCACACTTGTACGCGCCTTCTGCATGACTTCGGCAAAAACCAATGCCACTGCCTGTTTCTCCTCCTCCTGCCCCGTCGCTGCCGAGGGCGTCACAAATGCAATGCCATGCGCCTCAAGATCACCCTGCTTCAGGGATATGCTGCGCTGCTGCAGCGTGGGATAGATCTGTGTCGGGAAACAACCGGCAAGCAGGATCGCCCCCGCTATCGCCAGACCCGCATTTCGCAATTGCCAGCCTGCCACCATATGCATGTCTCCGCTCGTTCGATACAGCTTGAGCCATGCACCCCTAAATCGATTT
>JAOUIN010000259.1 GCA_029883965.1 Betaproteobacteria bacterium | reverse complement strand
CGGTCGGGGCAAAAGCCACCGCCGCAGATTTGCGGACTAAGTTTCCGCGTGCGGGAAACATCGGTTCAGCGCTGACGCAACTGGCCGCGGACGGTTTTATTGCAGCGTTGCCGGAGATCGAAGAAGACGATGATCTGGATTTCAGTTCGGCGCCCCCGTCGGGTGCCAAGTCCGGAAAGGCAAATACCGACAGCCTGGAGAGTTTTCTCAGTGAAAAACCCAAGGAACCGACGGTGCAGCAGCGCCAGAAGGCTGAAGGCACGCTTTCAGGTGCGCGCCGCCTGAAAGCCGGCTATCAAATCAGCATACTGAACCGCCCCGGCAAGCCGATCGCACCGCGCAGCGGCGGCAGCAAACACGTCATACTGCTCATCGATGGCCACGAAGCCGAAGCACTGGCGGCGGCACGCGGCCTCATGCAGGGCGGGTTTGACGTTCGTGGTGCAGGCAACAAGACGGAAATTGCCACGACTCTGGGAAAATCGCCGCCTGACCTGATCTTCATGGACGTCGACCTGCCCGACGCCGTCGGGCTCGATGTGCTCGGCAAGCTGCATGAACATCCGCGGTTCAAGGACACGCCGATCATCGTCGTCACCGCCAGGACCGAACGGGACGACATCGTGGCCGCGCTGGCCTATGGCGCATCCGGATATCTGAACAAACCAGTCAAACCCGACGTGTTATTGCGTCATGCCCGGGATGCGCTGGGCCTGCCCTGAACGTGCAAGGCAATCCGGCGAAACATTGCCGGTTTAATTTTTATAAATAAAAACAATAACTTATAAACATTCTACACTCGTGCCGGGCAGTCCGCGACGGACTGTCACCCAATCCATTGCAACGGCGGCTCATCAAGCGCTGCCGCCTGTTCGCGCAGCGCCAGCACATGGTCCTGCCAGTAACGCTGGGTATTGAAAAACGGGAAGTTCACCGGAAATGCCGGGTCATCCCAACGCCGCGCGAGCCAGCCGGCGTACTGAACAATACGCAACGTACGCAGCGCCTCGATCAGCATCAGTTCAGCCGGATCGAATTCGAAGAATTCACTATAGCCTTCAAGCAGCGCCGCCAGCTGCTGTTGCTGCGCTTCACGGTTTCCGGACAGACACATCCACAAATCCTGCGCCGCAGGCCCCATGCGCGCATCATCCAGGTCGACGAAATGCGGCCCGGCATCGGTCCACAGGATATTGCCGGCATGACAGTCCCCGTGCAGCCGCAGGCTGCGCACGGCGCCGGCTGCTGACCAGCGTCGCTCGACGCGCTCCAGCACGTCCTCCACCACGCTGGCATAGGCATCGTATAAATCGTCAGGCACCAGGCCGCTGTCGAGCACGAACTGTGCAGGTTCATGACCAAAGCTTTCGATATCAAGGGACGGCCGATGGACAAAGGGCTGCAGCACCCCAACCGCGTGGATACGCGCAATGAACCGGCCCAACCATTGCAAGGTATCCGCATCTTCGAGTTCGGGCGTACGCCCGCCGCGCCGCGGATAAATCGCAAACTGGAACCCGCCATGCTCGTGCCGGGTCCGACCGTCAAACACCAGTGGCGCCACCACCGGGATTTCACGTGCCGCCAGTTCCAGCGCAAAGTCATGTTCCTCCTGTATCGCCGCAGCACTCCAGCGCTGCGGCCGGTAGAACTTGGCCACGACCGACGAACCATCCTCCAGCCAGACCTGGTAGACGCGGTTCTCGTAGCTGTTCAAACCCTGCAAACGCCCGTCACAGCGCACGCCGCAGGATTCGATGGCATCGAGCAGCGCTTCCGGGGTCAATACGGAATAAGGCGACGCCACGGGCATTGCGTTGCCAGAACTCACAACAGTCCGGCTTGCATAATGCGAATGCCAAGCGTCCACCAGCGCGTATCGGCCTGCCGCCCGCTGTTGGCGCCATAGCTCACATCGAACTCAAGGCGATCCGGAATGAGCGCGGCACGAATTCCGAGTTGATGAAACGCTGGGACACGGTCGTCACCGAAAAACTCACCTATCAGCGTAAAATGGGAATTCATTCTGAACTCGGCGGCACTGCCCCAGGTAGTTGCATTACGGCGATCATCCCGGTCCGAACGGCCGCCGATATTGACGTGAAACAGCAACAGGTCGCGATAGGCCTCGTAGGTGTACAGCAGTGAACCGAATACAGCGCTCAACTGACGCCTGTCGTCCGCCGTCTGGTGATGACCGCGCAGTCCGGCCAGCCAGCCCCAGGCATGCGGCGAGTCAGTTTCCCGGAAAAACACACCCTTGCCCTGCAATACATACAGGTTGCGCGTACTGTCGGCCTCATTGAACTGCAATTTCCCCAGCGTCAATTCGACGTTGCCGGTAAAGTTGCAGGCTGGCAGCAGCCAGAGTTCATGGGCGTCGCGATTGGCCAGCCGTCCGATTTCGAGCTGGCAGGTGCCCTTGCCGAGGATCGCAGCGTCATCTGTTGCATATGGCTGTGCGGCGTATGCACTGACTGACAGACCAAATAACAGCAAACAAGCCTGGAGCCTGCGCACTGCAGCACGCGCCCGTTGATTGATCATGCGCACGTCAATGTGGCACCTGCACCAGTTCGCGGATGGCACGTTGTCCGATGAACGCGGATCCGTCAGCCATGCGGTAGGGTAAGACCTGTGCCAATGGCTGCACATTGCCGATCCGGCAATCGGTCAGCGCACGCAAAAATATATTTGCCACTTCTTCGACATCATCCAACGGGTGCAGCGGCCAGCAGAATCCCTCCAGCAGAGAATCATCGAAGGATGAGCTCAGACTCAGCCGCAACTCACCTGCGCCGTCCGTCAACTCGTGAGAGGAAACCACCGCCTGGGGATCACCCACACTCATCCGGAATTCGCGCACGGCGCTGCCTAAAAACAGACTTAATGCCGCCTCAAGCTGGGCGCAGCGACCAACATAAGCCGCCTTGGCCAGCGGTTGCGGCGGCCGCGGCATCGGCAGGATTTCGACACCGGGAACAGCCAACTGCCGCGCGAGTTCACGCGTCAGCGGCATCCCCCATGTGCCGATGTTCGCGGCCGACTCCAGGAATGACGGCAGGTTCTGCGGTGTAACCCCGGCCCCGACCAGGAAGCGCAGATGCACCTGTTCACGTCCGGCGCCGACCGCGATCGGCTCCGGCGGCAATCCGTCCGCCACGCCGCGCTCGGAAGGATCGCGCACGGCGCGCCAGATCGCGGCGGGAGACAATGCTTCCAGTGCCGTGGCGCTGCACAGCGCATTGCCCAGACCGAAATTGCGAGTTACCCCGACAGCACCATGCTCTTCCAGCAGACTGACGATCCGGTCTATGGCCGGAACCGCACCGGGCAACGTTGCCGGCTTCCGCGCACCCGCAACGATGACCACGGGCAGCGCAAACAAACGTAATCCGACACCTTCGTCGCCGGCATCGATTACTTTCGCCAGCGCCTGCCATATGCGACGCGCCAGCGCCGGCGGATTTCCATGCAGCGCCGACCGGATCGCGGCATCGTCTCCTGCTGCCAGCGCGGTTCGCAACCCGACAGCCATCTGGTCCGCTGACTCCTGACCCGAGACGCGGGCCAGCGTGCCGGAAACGCCTGTGAAATGTCTCGGATCAGGCAATCCGGCGGCTACGGTCACGATCCGGCCGCAATGCTAATCAACACGCGCCCCCGACTCTTTCACGACTTTTGCCCATTTC
>JAOUIN010000034.1 GCA_029883965.1 Betaproteobacteria bacterium | reverse complement strand
GGATATGCCAGCACGCGCGAACTGAGCAGTTGCAACGCCACGGCCGGCTGCCGGGCACGCAGCAGCTGTTCCACATGCCCGTAGAAAAGCGCACGATAGCCGGGATAGGCGCGCCGCGCCTCCTGGTAACACTTCAGCGCTTTTTCGGGAGCATCTGCAACCTCGGCAAGACGGCAGTCCAGGTTCGCAATGATCGCACTTGGCGTCTTGCGCAGAGGCACGATTTCACGCTGCGCCCTGTCAAATTCGCGGGCCCGGATCAGGCTCGCCACCAGACCGTAGCGACTCGCGGTCTCGGACAGAAATTTGCGTGTCGCCAGACTCTCTTCAAAAAAAGCCACGCCGTCGTGCGGTGAGTCAGCCTCGGCGCGCAATTTTGCCCGGATCAACTGAAAATCGAGACCGTCTGCGACCTGCCGGTATTGCAGATTCTCGATGCGATTCTGGATATCGGCAATACGCTCGTAGGTCAACGGGTGGGTGCGAAGATAAGACGGCGCGCCGCCTTCGTATACCCGTGTGGCACGCTGCAGTCGCTCAAAAAAAACCGCCATCCCGCGCGGGTCAAATCCGGCCTTATCGAGCAGTTGCAAACCAACCCGATCCGCTTCACGCTCATTGTCGCGCGTGAAATTGAGCTGATTCTGAATGACCCCTGCCTGGCCGAACGCGATGGCTGCTTCCGTCACCTGTGAATTGGCACGCGAGGCCAGAATGGCAACCGCAAGTGCCGCAAGAGACATCAACTGATTTTGGCCCTGCTGATTGATCATTCGCGCAATGTGGCGCTGGGTTACATGTGCCACCTCGTGTGCCACGACACCAGCAACTTCGGACTCGCTTTGCGCAGCAAGAATCAGCCCCGTGTGTATACCGATAAACCCGCCGGGCAACGCAAACGCATTGATCTGCGGATCGCGAACGACAAAGAACTCAAATTCCTGTCGCGCAGAATCGCTGCGCACAGTCAGCCGGCTGCCGAGACTGTTGACATAGTCGGCAGCCTCGGGATCGTCCAGATAGGCGGGATCCTGGCGAATCTGACGCATGATGTCCTCGCCGAGGCGGCGCTCGTCCGCCGGTGAAATGGCGGCCGCCGACGCGTCTCCCAGTTCAGGCAGCGCCTGAGCCAGCACACGGGGAACACAAAGCAAAACAAACAGCAGAATCAACCGTGGAATCATGATGCTATGATAATTCCGGCATTCCGGAGTTCCTAATGAAAAAACATTCTGATACAGATGAGTTAACCCATTTTGACGCGCGCGGCCAGGCTTGGATGGTCGATGTCGCGGACAAGGCGGAGACCCGGCGCCTGGCACGTGCGACCGGCCGCATCGTGATGCAGCCGTCAACGCTGCGCCATATTGTCGCCGGTGCCGCCAAGAAGGGAGATGTACTGGGTGTAGCGCGGATTGCAGGCATACAGGCGGCCAAACAGACCTCGAGCCTGATTCCGCTTTGCCATCCTCTGGCCCTGACCAAAGTGGAAATTGAGTTCGTGATCGATCGCCGCAAACATGCGGTCACGTGCACAGCGATGGCAGAAACAATCGGCCGCACCGGTGTGGAGATGGAAGCGCTGACAGCCGCCAGCGTCGCACTGCTGACCGTTTACGACATGTGCAAGGCCGTGGACCGCGGCATGCGCATCGAGTCGATCCAGCTTGACGAAAACGCGGCGGCAAATCCGGGGTATGGAAAGCACCTACTCCGAGGCAGCGCTGATCGCAGCAAGCCGATGCCTGCAACATAAAGTCTTATAAGAAATTCAAATGGCTGGATTTGCAATGCATATCCTTCCAATTGGCAGTGGACAAGGACAGCCGCGTTAGCTAGGATTAAAGAAATTTAAGCATCAGCTTATTTTTCTTATTCAATTGGCGATTGAAGCAGCAATCAGCATCGCGTCTGCTGATTTTCTGCCGCGCCGCCTGACGCTATCACCGTTATCTAACAGGAGGGGGTTCGTATGAAACAGTTACGCCGTAACTTTCTTAAACTTTCAGGTGGTGCCGGTGCGATGGCTGTCGCGGCCGCCGCGGGTCTGCTCAAGGCCGGGTCAGCCTGGGCTGCGCCGTGGAACAAGAGCGCCTTTGAATCGAAAGCGGTAGCCGACGTCCAAAAGAGTCTGGGCGCAGCTACTTTGATTGAAAGCAAGGAGATCACCATCACTGCGCCGGACATTGCCGAAAACGGCGCTACCGTGCCGGTCGCTGTCACGAGCAAGATTCCAAATACGCAGAGCATCTCCATCATCGCAGAAAACAATCCGTTCCCGCTGGCCGCGAGCTTCGACATCATGCCCGGTGGCGACAGCTATGTGTCTACAAGAATAAAAATGGGCAAGACATCCGATGTGCGTGCAATCGTCAAGGCCGACGGCAAGTTCTACACAGCCGCAAAGGAAGTCAAGGTCACCGTCGGCGGCTGCGGCTGACCAGCTGCCGCCAAAAAACTACCGATAACAATAGGAGCAAAATATGGCTGACCCGATGAAAATCCGTGCCACCCTGCAGGGCGATACGGCAGACGTGCGGATCCTGATGCGGCACCCGATGGAAACCGGCACACGCAAAACCTCGTCCGGAGTGGTGCCGCTGCACTTCATCCAAAGCGTTGTTGTCCAGCACAACGGCAAGACCGTGCTCGACGCGCAATGGAGCCAGGCAATCTCCCAGAACCCGTTTCTCGGCGTGCGCGTCAAAGGTGCCAAGGTGGGCGACAAGATCAGCGTTACCTGGACCGATAACAAGGGCGATAAACGCACCGATGAAGTTGCAGTCAGTGCGGGTTCCTGATTTTCCGGCAATGCCGCACCGGTCAAAACCAATAATTAAGGAGGAGATCATGGAGAAAATGCGCAGCATCGGACTCGCACTGGGCGCTGTCGCCTTGTTCGCGATGGCAGCGCCCGCGATGTCGCAAGGGAACGATCTGTCGGTCGGCCGAAAAATGCTGGTCGAAGACAACCCCGGCGACCTGTGGATCGACATCGGCAAAGAACTTTTTTATCAGAAACGCGGCCCCAAGAAAGCCTCGCTGGAGCAGTGCGACTTCGGTCTGGGTGCGGGCAAACTTGAAGGTGCCGCCGCCCGCATGCCCCGTTACTTCGCAGACACCGATCGGGTCGAGGATCTGGAATCGCGCCTGCTGACCTGCATGACCAGATTGCAGGGCTTTGACCGCAAGGGCTTGGTCAAACAAGCGATTAGCCGCCCGCGTAGCAAGGGCTCGGACATCGAAGCCCTGGCACTTTACATCACGTCACGCTCGAACGGCATGAAGGTCAATGTCACGCTGAGCCACCAGAAAGAGTACGACATGTACAAGGCCGGCGAATATCTGTTCTATCGCCGCAGCGGACAGACGGACTTCGGTTGTGTCCAGTGCCATGGCGAACCGGACAAACGCATACGCCTGCAGGACCTGATTAACATGACCAGCAAGGCTGGCGCGCAGGAAGTAGCATCAACCTGGCCCGCTTATCGTGGGGCTCATTATGTCGTTCGTACCATGCAGTGGCGGCTGAATGACTGCGTCTGGCAGATGCGCCTGCCCGACCTGGAATACGGCACGGACTACTCGATTGCTTTGACCACTTTTCTCAACCACCGCGGCAACGATGCAGTAATGCAAGTGCCCGGATTCAAACGCTAAGGGGGACGAGATGAAAAACAACAATTGGTTGAAGTGGTCGGCTTATGCCGTCGCCGGTCTGATCGTTGCGGGCTGCGCAACCTATCCGGATCAGGCAACGACGAAACAGATGGCGGAGAAAATGGTATTTGAGGGTTTCACCTACTCCGCAGAACACAAGAGTCGCCTGGTGCAGGATCGCTCGCAGCAGATCTGCAGCAAAATCGGCGATGAGAAACTGACACAGGCCGAAGCCGCGGAAGTAGTCAAGCTTGCGCGCGCATCGATCAAGTTTCCGGCCTCAGGCAAACTGGTCGGTGACTGGAAAACCGGGGACAAGCTGGCACACAACGGCGCAGGTGACCGTATCCGCAACGGCAAGGAAGAAAGCCGCAAGGAAAACGGCGCACTGTGCCAGAACTGCCATGCACTGGCGCCGGGCGAGATCAACGTCGGCAACGTCGGCCCACCCCTGACCGGATACGGCAAACAGCGCGGTAATTCGGAAGCCATTGCGAAATACACTTACGAGAAAATCTACAACGCGTGGATGTATTTCCCCTGCTCGAACATGCCGCGACTGGGTGCGACCGAACACCTGACGCCGGAACAGATCACGCATGTGGTGGCATTCCTGATCGACCCGCAGTCGCCGATCAATAAATAAGCCTACGTTGCTGCAATAAACCGGGGGCTTGGGGAACCAAGCCTCTTTTTTTCGGGACTAGTCCAAATGCACCTTACACGTCGGGAATTTCTGCAAATCATGGCCGTGGCCGCCGCGCAGGGCATGCCGCTGACGAGCGGCAGCGCATTCGCCGCAGCGCGCAGCGGCGAACTTTATACCCTCGGTAAAGCGCCGGGCAACGTCACCCTGATGCATTTCACCGACTGCCACGCGCAGCTGTTGCCGGTTTATTTCCGCGAACCGGATGTGAATATCGGCGTCGGCGATGCCCTTGGCAAGCCCCCCCATCTCGTCGGCGACGCTTTGCTGAAGCATTTCGGCATCAAGTCCGGCACGCGCGAGGCGCATGCATTTACCTACCTCAACTATGTCGACGCCGCACGCACCTACGGCAAAGTCGGCGGTTTCGCCCATCTCGCGACATTGGTCAAACAGGTGCGCGCGCAGCGTCCCGGAGCGCTGCTGCTTGACGGCGGCGACAACTGGCAGGGCTCAGCCACGGCTTTGTGGAGTAATGCGCAGGACATGATTGACGCATCAAAGCTCCTGGGCGTGGACATCATGACCGGGCACTGGGAATTTACCTACGGTGCCAAACGGGTGCAGGAGGTTATTGCCAAGGATTTCAAAGGGCAGGTCGAATTTCTCGCACAGAATGTCCGCACCGCCGATTTTGATGATCCGGTATTCAAGGGTTACACGCTGCGCGAGATCAATGGTGCACCAGTAGCCATCATCGGCCAGGCTTTTCCTTACACGCCGATCGCCAATCCCCGCCATCTGGTCGCTGACTGGACATTCGGCATCCAGGAAGAACGCCTGCAAAGGACCGTTGATGAGGCAAAAAAGAAAGGCGCGCATGCAGTAGTGCTGCTGTCGCACAACGGCATGGATACCGATCTCAAGCTCGCTTCGCGCGTTTCCGGCATCGATGCCATACTCGGCGGCCACACCCACGACGCAGTGCCGCAACCCGTCGCCGTAAAAAACCGCGGCGGGACCACGCTGGTCACGAACGCCGGCTCCAATGGCAAATTCCTTGCCGTACTCGATCTCGACGTGCGCGGCGGTAGTGTCAAGTCGTCCCGATACCGGCTGCTGCCGGTCTTTGCCAACCTGCTCGATGCCGACCCTGACATGGCCGCACTGATCAAAAAACATCGCGCACCGTACGAAGCGAAGCTCAGCGAAAAACTCGCCGTCAGCGAAGGCCTGCTTTTCCGCCGCGGCAATTTCAACGGCAGCTTTGACCAGCTGATTCTCGATGCCCTGCTCGAAACCAAGGATGCGGAGATCGCATTCTCGCCGGGTTTCCGCTGGGGCACGTCGATCCTGCCCGGCGAAGCAATCACGCTCGATGACGTGATGAACATGACAGCCATCACCTACCCACAGGTTACAGTCAGCAACATCACTGGCGAGAACCTGAAGAGCCTGCTTGAAGACATTTGCGACAACCTGTTCAACCCGGACCCGTATTACCAGCAGGGCGGTGACATGGTGCGCGTCGGCGGTCTGCAGTACGCCTGCAACCCGACTCTGAAAATCGGCAGCCGCATTTCGGACATGCGCCTTAAGGGAAAAGCGATAGAAGCCGGCAAGACGTACAAGCTCACCAGCTGGGCGCCCGTGGCCGAAGGCGCCACCGGCGAACCGGTGTGGGAATCAGTCACCCGCTACCTGCGTGACAAGAAATCGATCAAACCGCCGGTGCTTAACCGGCCCCGGGTAACCGGGATTGCAGGCAATCCGGGAATGACCGCCTCCTGAGGCGACGTCGCGCCGACGGCCTGCAGTTCATCACGCCGCGGGCGAATTGCAGGCAGCTTGCCACTGCAACGGCTTTGCTCCGGACAATCTACCGGTTGATGAATTCGTTACTATACGAACGTGCCAGGGTTTTCTCTTCCGGGGTGGTCTTGCGCTTGGTCAAAACCACTCGCATCGAATCGACGGCCCTCGGCGTGCGCATCACCTCGTCCTGGGGCGTACCGCTGCTGACCAGGCTCTGACCATAACTTGACAGGTTCAGGTTAGTTTCCGTGCAATCGAATCGATAATCGAACCAGCCCAGATACCAGAACCACTGCGTGTAATAAAGCCACGAATTCTCGTTGAATGCCCGTACGTGGGTCGGATCCTGCCACGCGCCGAGGGAAAGATCATAGGGAACCAGAATCGTAAAGCGCCCGCCTTCTTTCAGCAATTTGAGGCAGTTTCCCATCAATTGCGGCAGTTGTTGAACATGCTCAAGCACATCAAATGCAATGATTTCGTCAAACTGGTTTTCGGCAAGAACCACGCTCTCGAAGGTCGGCGATGACACCGAGACCGGGAAGTCGACCGGCGCAGCCAGATCGACCACGATGTCGGGATTCAGGCTCCGGTTAATGTCTATATTCAAATAGCCGGGCCGGTAATCCTTGCCGCTGCCCAGATTGATCCTGACAGGTACTTGCGGACGGGACAGCCCGGAGGCATCACCACGAAGCACTGCACCGATGGTTTTCTCCAGGGTTTTCTGGAACTCCGCATCATTCGTCGTCGCCTGAAATCGGCTTATTTTTTCTTTGACTGCCGACTCAAATTGTCCATTGTCTTTGAGCAGTTTCAGGACGTAATCGACGAACGGTATCCTTCCCGGGGTGAAAATCACATCCTTATACAGGGCCGGCGCAGAGTCTTCCGGGAAATTCTCAGAGATCACCGGTACGCCGTTGGACAACGCGTAAAAGGCCCTGATCTGCTGAAATAGCTGTGATTCATAGAAATGCAAATTCAGCACAGCCCGCGCTTTACCAAGTAATTCGTCCCGTTCGGGCCCGTATAGCCCGAAAACCACCAGAACATTCAATCCCCTGTTGCGAAGCTCTTCAATAATCGCCTTTCTTCGCTCATTCATGGAACCGTAAAAAATCAGATCAAACTCCCGGTGCTCCTGCAGGGTAATTCTCTGGAGTTTTTCAACATGGAAGAAATCGATCCGCTGTGCTCTGTCGTGCAGGAGAGCCAGATTCGATTGCGAGTAGTCCCATACGAAATGGCGATCCAGGCAGTTCTTGTATTCGGAGCTGATCCATACGCTTTTTTCCGGAACCTGTTCGGTATTGAAAATGACGGTATTCGGAGGAAGAGAAAGGTTTTTTTCGGGCTTGATATGGGCGCCGAAAACTATGTTCAGCCCGCCCGACAGCACCCGGTTCTTGCTCAACCTGGCCTGATATCCCGCAAGCGTGCATTTCTCGGCCACGTACTCCGCGGCCTCGAGCAGCGCCAATGCGTGGATGTAGCCGGGAGGCTGCAGGATGCATACATTGATGATCGGTTTCTGAGCGGCGTCGTTGGCGGGCATCAGTCTGCAGTCCGTTGATGATGAAAATTCATGATTGGTATTCTGCCAGATGAATTATTGCCGATGGTTTTATCACGCATCGGCGAACATTGGGTGGCCGATGATGCACGTGGTTTCTGCGGCAAGGCCGGCGGGAAGGATCAGGGCAGGCGCGGGACCGAGAAACTCTTTGGCGCCTCTCCCTGCTGATACCGCTCGTACATAGCGCCATACGCAGACTCGATGTGTCGCCGGTAAAGGTCTATGTCGAACAGCGGATATGTGGTCCTGTTTTTCTCCAGCCTGGACTTGAGGCGTGCGACCATCTCCGGCGTTGTTGCCAGCTTGAATGCCATTGCTTCGTAATCAGCAAGGTTGTCGGCAATCAGTTCCGGCACCCCCATCGCGCGCAGCAGGCCCGCTGCGACCCTGCCTGCAAACGCATTGCCCCTGCAAGTCAACAATGGCAGTCCGGCCCACAAGGCATCGCTCGCCGTGGTATGAGCATTGCATGGAAGTGTATCCAGAAACAGATCCGCCAGCCTGTGACGCGCCAGGTGATCCGCTGGTGGCAATCGCTTTGCAAATACCAGTCGATCGCGACGTACGCCCCTTGCTTCCGCCTCCCGCATCAGGTTTCCGGACGCGGCGACATTCCCTTCCAGCAGCCACAATACGCTGCCATCGACACGTTTCAGCAGACGCATCCAGACATCAAACACATCCGGCGTGATCTTGTAATTATTGTTGAAGCAGCAGAACACGAATCCTGCATCCGGCAGTCCGGCTTCGGCCCGCAGGGGAGTCTCCTCCGCAATCCTTCGCGCGGCACCGTTCACCTGATAGCTGTCAGGCATTCGCACAATTTTCTCCGAGTAGTATTCCTCGTGCCCCAACGGAATTACATCGGCGTCACCGATGATGTAGTCCATATGGTCCGCACCCGTGGTGCCCGGATACACGAGGTAATTGACCTGGACCGGCACGGCACGCCGGGCAAAAATTCCCGGGCGAGACCACTTGGAGTAGCCCTTGAGGTCGACCGCAATATCAATTTCTCGGGCACGCAGCAGGTCCGCGACGGCATCATCGTTCATGCTGCGCACGTCAATAAAATGCTCGAACGCCTGCTCGAGTCTGGCGCGCATGTCATCCTTGACGTCAGGTCCGAACGACCACGCCGACACCTCGAACCGCTGCCTGTCGTGCTGTTCAAACAATTCCACCATCAGATGAGAAGTCGCGTGCAGGTAATAATCCGCTGACAGATAGGCCACCCGGATCCGGTCATGCCGATAGCGTTCACCCTGCCACAGCGGTGGTGCACGCGGCGGATATTTTTGCGCCGCATAAGTACGGGCGCACTTCAATTGCTCTGCACCGGAATCCGTGAGCACGAGAAACGAGAACGGCAACACACGCTTTCCATCACGCACCTGCTGCTCGAGTTGCCGCCGGTCGGCCGAAAAATTACGCCAGTCGCAGATCTGGATGTTTGCAAACAGCTTGTGGCCCAGGGCCTGGTCGAACTCCGGGTCCAGCTCCAACAGCCGGGAATAATCCTGTGCTGCTCGCGCATGCTCGCCCATCAGGCGCAACAGCCCGGCGCGATTATTGAGGAAACCGCGGAAATCCGGCGCAATCGACAGGGCCCGCTCATAACTCGCCAGCGCTTCCTCATGACGACCAAGATCCGCCAGCAGGGCGCCGCGGTTATTGTGCGCGTCCGCATTGCCGGCGTTAACCGCAATCGCGCGCTCGTAGCTGCTCAGGGCTTCGGTTTCGCGGCCCAGCCGGGCCAGAACAACGCCGCGATTGTTGAGAACATCGGCGGATTCAGGACTAAGCGCCAGGGCCCGGTCATAGCTGCTCAGCGCCTCGGCATATTGCGTCAATGCCGCAAGCACCAGACCGCGATTGAACCACGCGTCATGATCGTCAGGACTTTTTTCCAGGACCCGGTCATAGCCGGCCAGGGCCTCGTGATGCCGCCCTGTAGCCGACAGCACGCGACAACGCTTGACCTGCGCTTCCCGGTGATCGGGTTTCAGCGCCAGCACGGCATCGTAGCTTGTCAGCGCAGCGTCACGCCGGCCAAGATCGACAAGGGCCGCACCGCGATTAAGCAGCGCCTCCAGGTTTTCAGGTTCCAGCGTCAAAACCCGGTCATAACTGGTCAGAGACTCTTCATGTCTCTTCAGAGCCCTGAATACCCTGCCGTGATTCAGGTGGGCCGTCGCATTTTCCGGATTGATCTCGACCGCGCGGCGGATCAACTTTTCCGCTTCTGCAAACTGTTTATGCTGCGCCTGCAGCACGCCCAGAAAATGCAACGCGTCGGGATGTTCTGGTTGCCGCTGCAGCAATGCCCGGTAGCCCGCAAGCGCCTCATCCAGCCGCCCCTGCTGATGCAAGGCAAATGCCTGGCCAAATTCATCCGGCACCGCATCAACGCGTGCTGATAAGAGGTCAGGCTGTTCGGGGAGCGACCCGGGCGTAGCCGCGACGCGACCGGAAGTTCGGCCCAAACGTGCGAAACCGGACCGGAAAAATTCTCGCACTCGCCTCACGAACACAACATCTTCTCCAATCAAGTGCCTCAGTCAAAAAAACGGTAGTGCATCAGCCCCGCGTCTGCAAGCGACGCGCTCTTAATCTGTTAACTGCAAATGCTCCCGCTATCGGTTGATCCAGCCCTGCGCCCAGAACCGCGGCAACAGTATCTCACCCGGGTTGCGCGCAGCCAGATAAGCCTCTTGCCGTTCGGCAAGTTGTCCGATTTCCGGCGCCACTCCGTAAACGACGGCCGTCGTCGCGATCAGTACGGCCAATGTCAGGCCTACGCCCTCCCACCGCCCGATTACACGCTGGCCTCTTGCAAGCGACACCACACCAATCGCCCAGCCGACCAGCAGCGCCAGCAAGGTCTGGCTGACGGGCATTACCAGTATGCCGTCAACCATCGCCTGTGCCGCAGCACCGGTCAGCGCAGCGAGCAATGCCGCTTGAAACACGCTCGCACGGTCATCAACCTGTCCGGTAACACGCCTTACATGCAATGCCAGTGCAAGACCGCCCATGGCACACACTCCCGTGAACAGCAGCGCGGCCGGGATACCCCACTCAGCCAGCCATTGCAGTACCGCATTGTGCGGGTGTGCCGCCACCTCGGTGGCCCAGTACGCATAATGCATGGGCCCCACGCCGAACACCGGGTATCGCGTCACATAATCCAGTGCCGTGGACCAGAGTTCGCCGCGACGCGACAGAGTAAGGATGTCGTCCGTGCGATGCATGAATGTCACCGGCAGATCCTGCAACTGCGGCAGGCCGAGGACGAATACCGCGTAACAACAAAAACCGCACAGCAGTCCCGCGACCTGCCACTTTGCCCATCGCCGGCCGGCATTGCCGGCAAACAATAGCGCTGCAATCGTGCCCGCCAGCAGCGCCGCCCAGGTCCCGCGCGTCCCGGATCCGATCGCCAGCATCCACCATATCGCCGGCACGCTCCACAAGAGCATGCGCCTCAACCTCGTCGTGCCCCACCACATCGCCGGCAGCAGCAGGAAAGGCAGCAGCATGGTCTGGATGTGGCCGAAAAACCTTACATTGGAAAACCCGGTGTACAACTCGCGGATATTGAAACCCTGGCCATATTCAGGCCCGATCAGCAGCATGGCGCCATAAACACTGCAGGTGGTCACCGCGTAGGCTGATGCGGTCGCAAAAAATATCGCCACGAGCGCGCCGTCTGCACGGGCGCTCATCATGCGCCGGCTGGCCGCAACCATCATCGCGGTGAACAGCAGCAGCAATTGCGTGCCGCACTCCAGCAGCGCCCAGCGCGGCATTTCTGCATACAGACTCGACGCCAGGCCCAGCGCAAATGCAGCTGCCAACGACAAACAGGCCGTGCGTGGCAAACCGGCCCAGACCGCTGCCGCACCCGCCGCCGTACCGGAGACGACGAGCGTCAGCAGCAGTGCGCCAAAAAGGCCCAGTTGGGCAATTCGCTGGCCGTCATGCCAGGCGAGAACAAAGGCAACGTCAAAGTTCGGCGCAAAGAAAACATAGGCCGAAACTGCAATCACTGCCCAGGGCCATCGGGCGGGTGCGCCGGAAATTCGGGATAGCGCTGACCTCAGATGTTCATCAAGCGGCATCAGTTGATATTAACCGCAGTTTCATGGTGATCACTAAGCGGTGGCAGGCAACCCGTGCGCAGGTGCGGCATGGATTTGCATAAAAAACTCAGTCAAAAAAAAGCCCCGGTTTCCCGGGGCTTTTCGTACATCAGGCTGTGGATCAGGTGCCCACGCCGGTTTTCGATTTGCCGCAACCCGTACCGCTGACCACATACGTCCACGTGACAGAAGTGGTACCCACGTTCGGAACGATCAAGACGTTACAGTCGGCCACCGCCGGGGTGCCGGCGATCATGATGCCAGCCGCGCTGTACGAAACCGATGACAGGTTTGCGCTCGTGCCCGAGGGGAAGACCGCGCCCGTCGCCGAATTGACTTCAGTCGACGTGTCGCACTCGGCTACTGTGCCGGCATTGTTCTGCAGACACTCGGCAATCGCCGTCTTCCAGGATTGCGTGCGAGCGATGTTGTCCTGCCACTTGGCACGGGTGATGTAGTCCTGATACTGCGGAATTGCAATCGCCGCCAGAATACCGATGATCGCAACCACGATCATCAATTCGATCAGCGTAAAGCCTTTTTGCAGATTTTTCATATTAAGAGCTCCCAAAAATTGAAAATCATTAGCAGGTCGGTGCCCGCACATCCTATGCAGCAAGAGCTGTACCAAGCGCAGCCAGCACGCCTCCCCCGAGAGCTAAATAATCACATAACTAATTGTTTTTATTGTAATATTTATATAGTCGGGCTGATTTTTATGTGACTTTGTTCACATCCCTCAAATCCCCGGCTCATCGCCCAAACTCCACATTGCCGGTACGTTGAGCTCAGAAGTACGGTCTTAGGCAGTATGTGACAAAGATTGTCATTTTGGCGCCGCCAATAGGTATCGCGTCAGTTCCTGCCGGACGTCGCTGATGACGGAATCCCAATCTGCGATTGCAGTCTGCCGAAACAGGCGCGCGGCCGGATACCAGGGCATGGTGTCGCCGTTCAGCCCGTAGCGCCACTCAGGCGCATACGGTGCCATGACCCAAACCGGCCGACCCAGCGCACCGCTCAGATGGACAACCGATGTACAAACGCTGATCACCAGATCAAGGGCGCCGACCAGCGCTGCGGTTTCATCATAATCGCCATCGATAGCCTCCGGCCAATCGGTGATATCCACGCCCTGCCCGGCCTTGAGCGCGGCGATCTCGGCAGCACGTGCGCCATACTGCAGGTTGACCCAGCGCACGCCGGGCACAGACAGGACCGGGAACAAGGCGTCCAGTGACAATGTGCGCCGGTCACGGTGCGTATGGGCAGTGCCGCCGCGCCACGAAATGCCCACGTTTACGCCACCGCCAAGGGCAGCCAGCTTCGCCTGCCAATGCGCTACGCGTTGCGGATCAGCCTTGAGGTAACCGCGGTGATCCGGGAAATCACGTACCGAATTTCTGAGGTACCCCGGTACGCTGGCACTGAAAATCCTGACATCCACATCCTCACGGCTGGTTGCAGCCGCTTTGGTGGCGTTGTCCACGATGGGGATGAACGTGGCTTCGGGAAAAGACCGGGTAAACAACCGGTCAAGGCGCGGCTCACATTCGATGTAACAATGCTTCGCATCGCGTATCAGCTGCGGGAAACACGAGGAATACATGATGTCATCGCCCAGCCCCTGTTCGCGCAGCACGTGCAGCGTGCGCCCGCGCAGCGACGTGCCGTTCCATCGCGGCTCGCTGGTTCGCCTGGTTGCGCGCCGGATCTTGAACCGGTACTCGAATCCGGCCCAGCCGTCCCGATAGCGCCCGCGCATCAGGTTCACCATGCCCAGGTGAAAATGCGCATCGGGATAGTCCGGCAGGACCTTGAGCGACCGCCGGTACGCAGTCACCGCCTCATCGATCTTGCCCAGCCCCAGATAAGCCGACCCCAGCGTCACGTAGATTCCGGGAACATCGGTGCGAAACTTGATGGCGCGCCGGCAGGCATCGACGGCCCCCTGCAGATCACCGCTTGAAAACCGTGCATGCGCCAGATAGAACTGGGTTTCAAAGGTCTCGCCCAGTTCCACCGTCGCGCGTTCGGCCACATGCAGTGCGACTGATGGCATGCCCAGCTGGTCGAGCTTGAGTATCAGCTTTTCCAGCACGTCGGTGCGCTCCGGGGCAAACTCCTGGGCGGCCGACAGTTCCTCAAGCGCCTCCTTGTCCCGCCCGGTGGACTCAAGAATTTCGGCCATATAAAGCCGGTACCTGGGCTCATTCGGCTGAATCGCGACGGCGCGCCGGCACAGGCGCTCGGCCGCCTCGAAATCCCCGGACTTGAGCAACGCCAATGCGAGGTCGGAATGCGCCTCCGCCAGATCCGGATCCGCGTCGACGGCGACCTGCAAATAGGGCATGGCCTCCGCATAACGGTCCAGTTCCAGCAATGCGCGCCCGCAGAAATGGTTTGCCTGGGCGCTGCGCGGTTCCTGCGCAATCAGCGTCCTGCACGCCTCCACAGCATCTTCATATTTTTTTTCATTGAACAGCACAATGACGGCGTTCAACCCGGGCATCGCCCGGCGCTCGCGCCGCGCGCGAACTGCCCGCGCCGGCATGCGCAGAAAGTGCATCAAAAGGTTTTTCAACATGCTTGCACGATCATTTCAAGACTGGTTACGTATCCGGTTGCCCGCCGGGCCGGGACTGGCTCGAGTCCCGTCAAACGAGGACTACACCGGGACTGATTCACTTGGTATGCTTGCATTCTACACAGCATGCCCGGCCACCCGATGACAAAGGAATCACACTTATGGGAATTTTTGGCTCCGCCTCAGGAAAGCAGGTTGACGATTTTGCCCGCGGCCTCGTGAATGAGGTATTTCGACTCCGCCCGCCCGAAGGCAAGGCAGGTGCGGGTAATCCCGGCGTGTCTTTAAAAAATCTGGAGCAGAAAGTCGATGCACTATTCGATACGGCGACTGCCTTCCGCAAGGAACACAAGCTCGGGGTCTACAAGAAGGCTCGCCTCGCCAACACCTTCCGCTGGGAAATGAAGGAGCGCGGCTATGACGATTCGTTCACAGAAATGATTACCGAAAAGCTGGTCGTTGCAGTATCGAAAAAAGACTAAGTGTCCTTGTTAACGCGC
>JAOUIN010000258.1 GCA_029883965.1 Betaproteobacteria bacterium | reverse complement strand
TGGAATTTTTCGTGGCGGTTGGCTTCCACCACACGCGGCATCAGTTTGTCCCGGCAGTACGCCTGCGCGGTGTCCCGCACCATGCGTTCCTCGTCGCTGAGCAGTTCGTCGAGCAGCAGCGGATCGCCCCACTGAAAATCGGCTTTGGTTTTACGGGGTGCGGCGGTCATCATGGTCTCCGGAAACAATGCGTGCGCGTTCTGCAGCGCGTGTGGTTTTGATTTTAAGTCATTTTGACGCACGAAGATCATTGGCGGCTGCGCCCGCACCGCGACGCGCGTGCCTGAAGCTAACGTGAGGTTGCAGGCTCTATGGTGCCGATATGGAAACGGAACTCACCCTGCGCGCGATCGCTGTAGTAATGCCGCAATGTGTTGCGCACCGTGGCGAAAGCCAACTGCTCCCACGGCACATCCGCTTCGTCAACGAGGCGGACTTCCAGTGTTTCTGCGCCGGCACTGAAATCGAGATCGAGCAGGCGGGCGCGGAACAGGATGTAGACCTGGTTGATGTGGGGAATGTTGTAGAGCGCATACAGCGGGCCGATTTCCACGCGGGCATTGGCTTCTTCCAGTGTTTCGCGTGCCGCACCCTGTGCCGTTGTTTCGCCGTTCTCCATGAAGCCGGCGGGAACGGTCCACAGCCCATGACGGGGTTCGATTGCGCGGCGACACAGCAGGATGCGGCTTTCCCATTCGGCAATGCAGCCGACGATCATTTTCGGATTCTGGTAATGAATGGTGCCGCAGGCGTCGCAGACGTGCCGCGGCAGTGTGTCGCCTGTGGGAATTTTTAGCGCGACCGCAGAGCCGCAGTTGCTGCAGAATTTCATGTGCGCGTCCGGTTTTTCAGGCTGCAACTATACGGGAAGATCGATTTCGCCGGTAACTTGTCGGGGGATATCGAGGCGGTTCAGGCGGACTTGAAGGGCGTGCGGGCCGCCGGCTCATGATCATGTTGCGTCATCAGCGTCGATTCGCGATCAAGGAAATTTTCGATCGCCGCCGCAAACTGCGGATGTGCCAGCCAGTGCGCCGAGTGCGTGGTCACCGGCATCAGGCCGCGTGCCATCTTGTGTTCGCCCTGTGCGCCGCCTTCGAACACCTGCAGGCCCCGGGCGATGGCATATTCGATGCCCTGGTAGTAGCAGGCCTCGAAGTGCAGCAGCGGGTGATGCTCAATCGCACCCCAGTGACGGCCGTAGAGATGCGTGTCGTTGTGGATCAGCAATGATGCCGCGACCGGACTGCCGTTTCTCTCGGCGCGGATCAGCGTGATGTTGTCCGGCATCGAGCCGCCGATGCGCAGAAAAAACTCAAGATTCAGATAGGGCGAGGAGTGATGTTCGTGATACGTCTGGCCGTAGCAGCGCATGAAAAACCGCCAGTCCTTTTCGGTGATGGCGGCGCCTTCCAGCCAGCGAAAGCTGATTCGGGCATCGAGTACCTTGCGCCGTTCCTGGCGGATTTTCTTGCGTTTGTCATGGCTGAGTTGCGCGAGGAAGGCATCAAAATCGGCGTAATCGTTGTTCTTCCAGTGGAACTGCCGTCCCTGGCGCAACAGGAACCCGTGTGCGGCGAGGCGGTTGCGGTCGGTTTCTGCCGGAAACAGAACGTGCAGAGAAGTGGTTCCGGATTGCCGGGCGAGCTCCAGCGCGCCGGCGATCAGTTGGTCACGGTATTCCGCTTTGAGTGTGAGCAACCGTGCTCCCACGACCGGAGTGAACGGGATTGCGCTGAGCAGTTTCGGGTAGTACTCGATGCCATGGCGGTGATAGGCATCGGCCCATGCCCAGTCGAATACATATTCGCCGTAGGAGTGGCTCTTCAGATACAGCGGCATGGCGCCGGCCAGTTGATCACCATCCTGCAGCAGCAGGTATTGCGGTGCCCAGCCCGCCTCCGGTCCGGCACAACCGGTCTCATGCAACGCATGCAGGAAGGCGTGCTGCAGGAACGGATCCGCTCCCACAAGCCGGTTCCATTCCGCCGGCGGGACATCTCGCAGCGATGAGGCAACGTGCAGCTTCACCGCTTTGTCATGTGCCTGGAAACCCGGCCGGCGTGAAAAGCAATCAGAAGGAACGGCAGGTGGAATGGCGGAGGGAGCAACATGTGTGTGGCGGCGGCTCAAGCATGCAAAAAAAAGCGCGTGAGCCGATGATATATTAGCGTCATGAAAATAGCGATTGCACAACTTAATGTCATTGTCGGCGATCTGGCAGGCAATGCGGAAAAGATCATGGCTGCCGCGCAGCGCGCCCGTGCGGACGGCGCATCGTTGCTCGTGACGACCGAGCTCGCGCTGTGCGGTTATCCGCCAGAGGATCTGCTGTTGCGGGACAGTTTTTTTCGTGCCTGTGATGAGGAATTTCAGCGCCTGGTGAGTGCGGTTTCCGGCATTACGCTGGTGCTGGGCCACCCGCATCAGATCGGGATCAAGCGTTATAACGCTGCTTCGGTGATTCGTGATGGCGAGGTCGTTGCCACATACCTCAAGCGCACATTGCCGAATTACATGGTTTTTGACGAAGAACGCTATTTTGATTCCGGCGAAGAGCCCTGCGTTTTCGAGCAGGATGGCATCCGTATCGGCATCAACATATGTGCCGACGTCTGGGAGGAGCCTGCGGCAAAGGCGGCACGTGAAGCCGGTGCGCAATTGCTGCTGGTATTGAACGCGTCGCCGTACCATATAAACAAGCAGCTGACGCGCTACGAGGTCGTGCGCGAGCGCGTGGGCAAGACCGGCATGTCCGTGATTTATGCGAACCAGGTTGGCGGGCAGGATGAACTGGTTTTTGACGGCGCGTCATTTGCAGTGGATGGACGCGGCGAATTGATGCAGCAGCTCCCGGCATTCCGGGAGGTTGTGGTTCTGGTCGAAGTGGTGGGCGGGGTGCCGGTCAAGGGCGAGGTGGCACCGGTGGTGACCGAGGAGGAGGACGTCTATAACGCGTTGACGCTCGGTGTGCGCGACTATCTCGGCAAGAATGGTTTTCCCGGAGCGCTGCTGGGCCTGTCGGGCGGTATTGATTCCGCGTTGACGCTGGCGCTGGCGGTCGACGCGCTGGGTGCCGACAAGGTGCATGCGGTGATGATGCCGTCGCAATATACGGCCGGCATGAGCTGCGAAGACGCCAGGGCGCAGGCGCAGACGATGGGGGTGCGCTATTCTGAAATCGCGATCCGGCCGGTGTTCGACGCATTCAAGGCGGCGCTGGCGGAGGAATTCCGGGGTTTGCCCGAGGACGTGACCGAAGAAAACCTGCAGGCGCGGGTGCGCGGCACCATGCTCATGGCCATGTCGAACAAGACCGGGGCGATCGTGCTGACGACCGGTAACAAGAGCGAGATGGGAACCGGATACGCCACTTTATACGGAGACATGGCCGGCGGTTTTGCGGTCCTCAAGGATATCCGCAAAACCCTGGTTTACCGTTTGGCGCAGTATCGCAATGCGCGGGGGATGGTGATTCCCGAGCGGGTCATTGAACGGCCGCCCTCGGCGGAACTGCGGCCTGACCAGAAGGATCAGGACAGTCTGCCGCCTTATGACGTGCTGGACGGCATCATGGCGGCCTATGTGGAGCAGTACCGCAGCCTGCAGGAGATCATCGCCATGGGATACAAGCCGGCTGACGTCACGCGGGTGGTGCGGCTGATTCGCGGCAGCGAGTACAAACGCCGCCAGTCGCC
>JAOUIN010000257.1 GCA_029883965.1 Betaproteobacteria bacterium | reverse complement strand
GGGCGCGCGAAGTCGCGTTGGCCACCGCCGCGGACTCGGTGAGGATCTTTTTCATACGGGCATCGGGCGCAAATTTCTTGCCCTTCTCGATGCCGATGGCGGCGAGCAGGCCGAGCGTTTCCGGATTCAGCGCCTCGTTCGGTTCATACTGAACGATTGCGTTCACCTCTTCATAGAAACGAAAGTCGTTGGCATGAATGGTATTGAATTCCTTGCCCGAGACATTGATGAACTTCATCGGCGGCGGGTTCTTCGCATCGGCGAGCGAATAGACCTTGTAGAATTTTTTGGTGTTGTCGAGCGACGTTTTGGTGCTGCCGTTGTCCAGGAAACCACGATAGAACATCAGGTTGCCATAGGTCGATGAGCGCATCACGACATAACCTTTCGGCACCTCGCCCTTGTACCCCGGGGGCAGGAGCAGAAACTTGCCACCCTTGCCCTTGTCCGGGCCGGCGTTGCCAAAGTCGCCCACATACCTGAACCAGTGGTCATCGATGATGCCGAGGACGTTCGGTGGCGTTTCGAGCACCAGCGGACCCTTGCTCGTGTCCAGCCATGCCATGTGATAGACGCTCTCGGTATTGGGTGTCAGGAAGAGCGACTTCGAGTCCATCAGGTTTTCCATGATGAGCAGGGTCTGGTTGTTCACCGCCCCCTGGCTGGCCCAGCCAACGCGGATAGCTTCAGCCGACGCACCCGGCATGGCGTTGAGGAAGGCCGCTACGCCGCGGATGAAGTCGAGGTTGTCATACACTTTCTGCGTGGTGGCATCGTCAGGAAAGCCGTCGAAGAACTTCAACGTGCCGATGCGTGTCTCGACGCTGTCCGGCGTGGTGATCGCTGCGGGAATGGCCGTCGTCATCTTCATCTTTGGCGGTGTCTGCGCGTGTGCTGATAAAGTGAGCGCCAGGCCGGAGGCTAGCGCAACAGCCGAGGCTGTCGTGAAGATGCTGGTTAATGTGAGATTCCTGCCCATTGAAGTTTTCCTCTCGTCGTGCGGGCATTGTTTCCCGCGAGAATGTGCCAGTAAGACTGAGCTAGCGCGATAGTCTAACAACGCGTGTTGAGAGGAATTTGACATTTCAGTCCGATTTATTGACACTTCGGATCAGGCGTGTTCCGGGCGTCCGGCCGGCACTTGGTTAAGCGGTACAGCGGTCAATGTCATGCCGGCCAACCACACTGCCCATCTCAATCCGACCAAAGATCACACCGTGCAGACCAAGAGCTTTCCGGGTACCTGGGTGGTCGAAGCCATGGAGCGGGGCGGGATAGACCTCAGCCGACTGGCCGCGCGATTGCCCGCCGCGTTCGGGCACTTGCTGCACGCCCCCGATACATTGCCTCCCAACGACCTGCTCGAGTTGCTGGATACGTGTGCGGCAATGAGCGACGACATAAATTTTGGCCTGCACATGGCCGATTACCTCGAACTGACCAGGATCGGGACCTACGGTTACCTGCTGCTCAACGCGCCCACCATCCGCGAATTCCTCGAGTTGGCTGCGCGTTATTACCCTTTGATATATCAAGGAGGCCGGCTGGCGTTATCGACTTCGGGCGCTGTGGCCAGATTCCGGTACACGATCCTCCGGCCATGCAGCCCCGACCCCCGCCACCTCAATGAATGGACGATCGGGTACTTTGCCAGGTTCATCCGCTCGCGGATTTACCCGTCATGGGTCCCGGACTGCGCCACGTTCACCAACCCGGCGCCTGACAACCTGGACGAATTGCGTCAGACGTTTGGCAGCAATCTGGAATTCAATTCGAAACTCACCGGCCTCGACTTCGATGCGGGTCTGCTCGACACGCCTATTACTGAGGCTAACCCCGTTCTCCTGCGTATCATCAGCCATCATGCCGACGACCTGATTCAGGAGCTCGGCCGGAAACACCCGTTCAGGGCCCATGTGCGTCTTCTGATCATGGAGGGTCTCGAGCACAACCAGGCCAAAGCCGAGATTGTGGCCAGGAAGCTCAATATGTCGCTCAGCAGCTTCAAGCGGCGACTGCAGGAATCGAAGCTCAATTTTCGCGAGCTTCGCGAAGGGATCATCATCGATCTCTCGCGACGCGCACTCGCTGAGACCAGCCTGCCTGTGAGTGATATCGCAATCAAGATGGGTTACTCGGAGTTGAGCGCCTTCACCAGGGCCTTCTCGCGCATAAGCGGCAGTGCACCGCTCGCGTACCGTCGATCTGCCGGGCAGCGCGAAGCGCCAGAAAAACATTCTGGGCCGCGCCGCCGCGCCGGTTAGGCTGCCGATTGACGTGCGTCGTCACGACCGGAATGATTCTTAATAGGGCAATAGCGTCCGGTATGGTGATGCGATCGGGCATGATCTGCGCTATTTTTCTTGTGATTGCCGGTATGTACGGGTCCTGTGCCACGCACCCAGATAGGTACAGCTCCGTCCGGGGTTGATATTCTTTCCGGCGTCGCAGGCTTTTTCTGGCCGGCACTACGGTGTAGCCTTACTCCTGTCAGAAGATCCGGCAGGAGTTCCGGCCGGAATCGCGATCAGGAGGAGGGCCGATGAAATATCGCAAGAACGAAGCCAAGGATTACGCCCGCACGGTGCTCAAGGGTGTCTGGACAGCGCTGCCGACTAACTTCACCGGGGGCGACCGGCTTGATGAGGCGGCGACGGCGGCCAACCTGGAGTACTGCATCTCGGATCTCCAGCTCGAAGGTCATTACTGCATCGGTAATGTTGCCGAGTTCTGGTCAATGACCAATGAAGAGCGCATGCGCGTGCATGAGATCAATGTGGAGGTGGCAAAGGGCCGCGTGCCGCTGATCGCCGGGTGTCATCACCAGAATCCAAACGAAGTCATCAAACTCGCACAGCACGCGCAGTCAGTCGGTATTGATTTTGTAATCATCCTGACGCCGTTCGTTGCAGCGCGTGGTGATGATGCGATCTACGAGTTCTACCGCTATGTGTGCGAGCGCATCGATATCGGCGTCGTGCTGTTCAACACCGAAGCGACAGCGCCGATCGGTGTGCCGCTGGCCAAACGCCTGGCGAAGATCCCGAACATCTGCGGCTTCAAGCAAGGCGTGTCCAAGGTGTCAGCGACGATTGCGCTGCGCGCGGCGATCGGGGATGAACTGGAGGTGAGTGTCGCTGACGAGGCGCCGTGGGTGTTCAACGCCAGCGTCATGGGTGATCAGTGGCTGCTCAATTACTGCCCGCATCTGTATCAGGTACCCGGATATCTGCCGGTCAACGATTACAGCCGGGCAGTGCTCGCGGGTGATTACAACGCCGCGATCAAGATCAGCCGAAGTCTCAATCCACTGCGCACCGTGCTGTCGAAATGGATACCGGGTTACGGCGGCGCCGGCGGGCGTGTGCCGGCGGCGGAGCAGAAATACTGGATGGAACTGCTCGGCATGACAGGCGGGCCGGTGCGCGCGCCATGCACCGAACTCACCGCGGAGCAGAAGGCGCAGATGCGCGCTGATCTGGAAGCGACCGGATTGCTCGATAAGGCACAGGCGGGGCGGACCAAACCGCGACAACGTGTGGCGCAAGGTTAAAAATATAATAAAATCAAATGGTTGCAATGGTATGGCATCGAGAAGTGCAGGCCGGCAGCGCCCGGCGCTTGGATTGACCAGAGGATTCATTCGCTTTAATTCAATAAGGAAGTAAAAGCATGAAGGGGTTGGCACACGATGGCGGCATTAGATCGGAAG
>JAOUIN010000256.1 GCA_029883965.1 Betaproteobacteria bacterium | reverse complement strand
GCGTTCATGACTCGATTCTATATCACGCGGTGGAGACCACGGCGAATGCGGGGCATTTTGTGCGAAACTCAGGAACTGGATCGATACGCAACGCCATACCTGCGCGATCGCGGGAAAATAACGTGTATTGAATGATTTGGCCCGGGTGGCCAGTAGTGAACCAGAGAGAGAGCAGACAATGAATGCAACGACCAAACGCCAGGGTCCGCTGGCCCGTTTCCGTGTAATCGACCTGACCCGCGTGCGTTCCGGCCCTACCGCCGTGCGCCAGCTCGGCGACTGGGGCGCCGATGTCATCAAGATCGAGACGCCACCGGGGCTGAATCTGTCCGACGGCTGGGGTGGCAAGCGCACCGGTGCGGATTTCCAGAACCTGCACCGCAACAAGCGCGGCTTTACGTTGAACCTTAAGGATCCGGACGGCCTGAAGATCTTCAGGCAGCTGACCGAGAAATCCGACGTTGTCGTCGAGAATTACCGGCCGGACGTGAAGAACCGCCTCGGCATCGATTACGAGTCGCTGAAGAAGGTCAACAAGCGCATCATCCTCGCGAGCATTTCGGGTTTCGGCCAGAGCGGCCCGTACGTGAAGCGACCGGGTTTCGACCAGGTTACCCAGGGCATGGGCGGGCTGATGGCGATTACCGGCGAACCGGGCCGCGGTCCGATGCGCGCCGGTTGTGCGGTATCGGATTCAGCCTCGGGTCTTTATTGCGCGCTGGGCATCATGACTGCACTGCTCGAACGCGAGGAGTCCGGCGAAGGGCAGTGGGTGGAAGTGTCGCTGCTCAACGCGATGATTGCGTTGACCGATTTCCAGGCGGCGCGCTGGACCGTCGAGCACGAAGTGCCTGAGCAGGCGGGCAATGACCACCCGACGTCGATCCCGACGGGCGTGTTCCAGACTTCAGACGGTTACATGAACATCGCCGCCGGCGACAATGAAATGTTCGCGCGGCTGTGCAAGGCGCTGGGTGCCGACGGCCTCAACGAGAAACCCGAATACAAGGATCGCGCCGCGCGCTCGAAGAATCGAGCCGCGCTGAACAAGGCGCTGCAGGCGCTGATGAGCACGCAGGACAAGGCGCACTGGACCGCGCGTTTCGAGGAATGCGGCGTGGCCGGCGGCCCGATCTACAAAATGGATGAGGTGTTCGCCGATCCGCAGGTGCAGTACAACCAGATGGCAGCGCCGCTGCACATCCCCGGCGTGGGCGATGTCGCGGTGGTCAATCAGCCGGTGCGGCTGTCACGCACGCCGCACGAAATCCGCAGCGCCACGCCGGATTGCGGTCAGCATACCGACGAGATCCTGCGTGAGCTCGGCTACAAGGACGGTGACATTGCGGACCTGCACAAGCGCAACGTCGTTTGAGATAACGCTTCTTCAGCATTTTCGGGAAAGTTCACGGTAGTGGTGATTCGCGTCGTTCAGGATGACACGCCGCCGGGCGCACCGGTATTCACCACGGTAATTCCGGTGCGCTGGGGTGACATGGACGCCGAGGGCCATGTCAACAACACCGGGTTTTTCCGGTTCATGGAGGAAACCCGCATGCGCTGGGTTTCCGGCATGGGCCTGCCGACGACGCCGCCGCATCCGGTGATCGTGCTGCTCAATGCAGCGTGTCACTACACCCGGTCACTGGATTATCCGGCTACCGTCGAAGTTGCGTTGTCGGTCGGGCGGCTGGGGCGCAGCAGTTTGCAGACGCATTACACGCTGAAGCATATCGAAGCGGACGCGGTGTGCGGCGAGGGTTATGCCACGCTGGTGTGGTACGACATGCAGGCCCAAAAATCCGTGCCATTGCCGGAACAGATTCGCGCCGCCTGCGGAGTTGCTTCAGCATGAGCGACGCGCTTTCGCCCGGTCTGCAGGATCTGTTCCGGCGTTTCGGCAAGGCGTTCAACGCCGGCGACGTTGATGCCATTGCGGCTTGCGTCACCGCGGATTTCCGCTGGATCATGGCGCGCGGTCCCGATGCGCCGCATGGGCGCATCGTCGAAGGTCGTGACGCGCTGCGGGCGGCGTTGAGTGAGCGCGCGCAGGAACTGGCCAATGTGCGTTTTTCCGAAGCGCAGGTGTTTGCCGCCGGCGAATTCGTGGTCGGCACGTTCCGCATGACCGCGACACGGTGCGCCGACAACAGGGCCGTAGACCTGCGCGGCTGCGATATCTACACCCTGCGTGACGGCCTCATCGCTTCCAAGGACAGTTACTGGAAGCAGGTCGCACCCGCGTGCTGACTGCGGGTGCCGCCATGCGTAGCGCTGCTGCGCTGGCCGCGTTGCTGCTGGTCGTCACGGTACAGGCTGCGCAGCCGCGCGGCCCCGAGGCGCACGACATGACGCTGACCGGCTTTCACGATCTGCAGGGCCGCGGCGCCTATCAGCCGGTGATCCATTTTCAGGGCGGGCGCTGGATCGCTTATATCGGCCATCACGGCGGCAGCGCACTGAATCCGCAGACCGGCAGGCGCGAGGATAACGGTACGTCGCAGATCGACGTGACCGACCCGGCGCGACCGGTGCTGCTGCATCACATACCCGGGTCCGGCGGGGCGCAAATGGTACGCGTATGCGATGGCAAGACGCTGCCGCGCGCGGCGCGTGACCGCACCTACCTGCTGCGCACGCGCGGGCACGACGCGCATGAAGTGTGGGACGTGACCCTGCCGGGACCGCCGCAGCGGGTCAGCGTGGTTGCAGACGGACTGCATGGCACGCACAAGAGCTGGTGGGAATGCGATACCGGAATCGCCTACCTGGTTTCCGGCGTGCCGGGCTGGCGCACGTCACGGATGACGCAGGTTTTTGATCTTGCCGATCCGCGCCAGCCGCGATTCATTCGTGACTACGGTCTGCCGGGACAGGAGCCAGGCGCCGGCGGTGGTGTGCCGACGGGGCTGCACGGGCCGATTTCCACCGGACCTGCCGGCAACCGCATCTACTTCGGTCATGGCACATCGAGCGGCGGCATTCTGCAGATCGTCGATCGTGACAAGCTGCTCAAAGGCGCGAAGGCGGCTACGCGCGCCAATCTGTTGTATCCACAGGCAGGGCGCTACGACCTCGATCCCGATTACGGTGCGCACACTGCATTTCCAGTGACCGGCATGGCGGTGGCGGGGACAGACGGGCGCAAGGTAAAGCGCGACTTTGTCGTCGTCACCAATGAGGCGCTCAGCGATGGTTGTGGCGGGGCGCAGCAGAAGGTTTGGATCATCGACGTCACTGAAGAAGCAAAGCCGAAGCTGGCTTCGACCTGGGCGCTGGATCCGAAGCAGGGTGATTACTGTGCGCGACCCGGACGCGTCGGCGCGCATTCCTCACATGAGAACTTCACGCCGATCTATTACCGGCGCCTGATGTTCATTGCGCATTTCAATGCCGGCGTGCGTGTCCTCGATATCCGCGACCCGTACCGGCCGCGCGAGGTCGCGCATTACGTGCCAGAGTCGGGCGGGCGGACAGTGACGACGAATAATGTTGAGGTGGACGATCGCGGCTACATCTACATCGTCGACCGCCACGGGCTCGGTCTGCATGTGCTGGAACTCGCGGGCGCCGCGCGGAAAATCGCTAATCTGCACTGAGCGGTGCGGGGTCCGGACTTGTTCGGGTCCGGATAGGCCTGCGGCCTGAGCCGGTCGGAGCGTGTTTCTGGTCAGTCGTCGCCGGTTTCAGGTTTGCGTCGTTTCTGCCGGCGC
>JAOUIN010000255.1 GCA_029883965.1 Betaproteobacteria bacterium | reverse complement strand
CGGCGGGACGACCTCTTTATCCTTCGCGGGATCGTAATCGGCAGGACGGCCGACGCTCTGCACCACGCGCAGATGACCGCCGCGCGGCTCGCCCGGAAACCGGTATTTGAGCAGGCTGTCGTCTGAGGTGCCGCTGAGCGGCATCGGCGAATCGTTCCATACCCACAGATCCGTGTGTCCGCGGCCCGCGGACATCGACGACGGGTGTGCATTGGGCGCGGGGCCGTCGATGACGACCCTGGACCGGCCTTGCGCATTGTAGCCGGCGACCAGGCGCCGGATGGGTTTCAGGGATGCCATGAATCCGGATGCTCCTCTTGATGGTGCCCGGTCTGTGCCGGGATGTGGGCCCTGGCAATCCAAATTCCGCCGGGCTGGACAGCGTACCTCAGAAAATCGTCGATTAAAACGGTTTCCCGGGTAATTCTGCGCTGCGCGCCCACATTGCGAGCGCGTGTGCGAGTGTGTCCACATCATGCAGCGTGCGCGCGCATCCGATTCCGGCGCGCGCACGCGATCCGCGGTTCAGCGGGTGACGACTTCTTCGGCCCACACCTTGAAGCCGGTCAATGTGCTGGGGCCGAAGCTGTTGCTGATGGGCACGTCGGCGGCATCGCGGCCCCGCGCGATCAGCACCCTGCCGATGCGGCGCATGTTGTTGCGCGGGTCAAAGATATGCCATTCGCCGTCGAGGTAGGCCTCGAACCACGCCGCAAAATCGCCGAGGCCAACGGGCACGCCGATGTCGGCGAGGTGGCCGGTGCAGTAGCGGGCGGGGATGTTCATGCAGCGGCAGAAGGCGATCGCGAGGTGCGCGTAGTCGCGGCAGACGCCGATCTTGCCGGTATAGATTTCCAACGCCGAGCGGGTCCGGCTGGCGTTCTGGTAATCGAATTTAATGTGCTTGTGTACGTAATCGCAAATGGTCTGCACGCGGGCCCAGCCCGTGGGCGCATTGCCGAACAGTTCCCACGCGGTGTCCGACAGGCGATCGGTTTCGCAATAGCGGCTCCCCAGCAGAAAGGTCAGCGCGTCGTCGGGCAGGTCCGGCACCGCCACCTGGCGCGCGTCGAGCGCGACCGGGTCGGGGCGTCCGCTGTCGTTGATCAGCGCGTCGGTGGAGATGCGGGTGCGGCCCGCGGGGGCGACGATGCGTGTGCACCAGTTGCCGAAACTGTCGCGATACGCCCTGACCGGCACCGGCGGGTCGATCAGCAGGTCGTCACGGCGGACGAGGTCGGACACGCGCGTGTAGTGGACATTAAGGGCCATCAGCATCGGGGTGGGCTGCGGGCATTCGTAGGTCATTTCAAAGCCGATACGCATTTGCATCAGAAGTCTCCGCAATGGGTCACGCGGCACACGCCGCGCGCAAGGATTGGATGAGGGTGGCGCGCAGCGCGGTCCAGCGCCGGCCCGCGGCGCGGGTGATGCGCTGGTTGATCTCGAACTCGATGCCGACGTAGACCTGCGGCGGAAAGCGCAATCGCAGCTGCGCGGTCAGCCCGGCGGCCGTGCCGAGGTAGGGATAGTTGCGGCGCACCCGCAGCGTCGGCGCGATTTCGGCGAGTGCGGATTTCCAGCGATCGCACAGCACCGCCTCGCCGCGGCGCGCGGGATCATAGAGCAGGCCGATGTCGGCCTGCCGCACCACGCCGTTCAGCACCGGGGTAAAGCTGTGCGAGGAAATGTGGATCACGCGGCGGCCGCGTGACACCGCCTGCCGCACGAGGCGCTCGACCTGTGCCCAGTACGGGTGGTGGTGCTGCGCGGCGATCTCGGCGCGCAGTGGTGCCGGCGTGTCGCGCGTGATCACCGAGTAGAGCTGCGGATGACCGGGCGGCCGGTTGATGTCGATCAGCAGGCGGCTGACGGTGGAACTCACCAGCGGCGCGTTGAGTGCGGCGGCCAGCGCGCGCGCCATCACCAGCGAACCGGGGTCGTAGCCGAAGTGTGTCTGAAGCAAATGCTGCCGCCCGCGAAACAGCCGGCGGTACGGCGCAGGGATGCGGTTGCCGCCGTGTTCCGAGGTGATGAGGTAGGTGTCGATCAGAATCCCGTTACCAGACCAGCTCGGGCAGGCCGCGAAATACCCGGCGTGTGCCCTCACTCCATTCCTGGCCCAGCGTCTTGAAGTAATCGTCGCCTTCGACGAGCCGGCGTCGCATGCGCACTTCGAGGCTGTCGCGCTGATAGCAGATGATGTCGATCGGCATGCCGACCGACAGATTGCTGCGCATCGTCGAATCGAAGGACACCAGCACGCATTTCGTCGCATCGGCCAGCGGTGTGGCGCGTGTGATGACGCGCTCGAGGACCGGCCTGCCGTATTTGGCTTCGCCGGTCTGAAAGTAGGTGGTGTCGGTTCCCGCCTCGATGAAATTGCCCTCGGCATAGATGCGGAACAGCCGCTGCGACTCGCCGTTGATCTGGCCGCCGACGATGAACGAGGCATTGAAGCCGGCCGGGTTTTCCTGAAGGTATTCCGAGTCGCGACGGTCGACGTCGCGCATGGCGTCCGAGATCAGCGTCACGGCGTCGAACATGGTGCGCGCGTTCCACAGGTTGTCGGAGCCGTCGCCGGCAGTACAGCGCTGATTGAGCACGCTGATGACGGCCTGGGTGCCGGCCAGGTTGCCGGAGCTCAGCATCACGATCACGCGGTCGCCGGGGCGCTCGAACACCGTCATCTTGCAGTACTTCGCGATGTTGTCGAGGCCGGCATTGGTGCGTGAGTCCGATGCGAAGATCATGCCTTCTTCGAGCAGTACCCCGGTGCAATAGGTCATGTGCGGTTCGCCCGGTAGAGCAGGACGGAGATAACGGGATGCGCGGTGACGCACTCGCGACCGCGTGGCGTGCACGCGGGAATCGATGGTTTCATGGGAACCTGGGTGGAGTGTGAGGCCAAGGGGTCAGGCGTCGATGATGCCGAAGTTGCGATGGCCCTTGCTGTCATCGTTGCAATGTGTACTGTGTACGCCGAGCAAATCCCGGACAATGGCGGCGCGCTGCAGCGGGTCAACGAGCGGATGTACGCAGACGCAGTTCGCTTCGAATTTCACGTAGCGTTCCAGTGCGGCGGTGCTGCCGAAGGTGTCCGCCAGGCTGTCGGTGTGGCCGATATAGATCGCGTCATGGCTGGCGGTGTGATACGTGCGGTTGCGGTAGGCGCGCTGGGTGACGAAATAGACGGCCGCCACCGGTTTGAAGCGGGTATCCATGGGCCACACCTGGAACGCGTACTGGCGGCCCGATGTGCCGGCGAAACTGATGTTGCCCTGTCGCCGGGGCGCCGGGGTGGTGCCGTCAACCGGTGCCGGCTGCTCAGCCATTGAATGCCAGCTGTGCGGATTCGGCGCGGTCGATGGCCTGTTGCCATTGCGCAGGCGGCGTAGTACCGGCGTCGTGCGCATGGATCAGCGAGACGATCACCGCCAGCGTGTCACTGTCGAACACGGCTGCTTCTTCAACCCGGAATTCGCCCTGCTCACCGGGCAGCGCGGCGATCAGCCGGGTGAGCAGGCGGTATTGCGCGAATGCGGGATTTGTCTCGATGCGTTGCACGGCGGCGTCGAGCGGGTTCTCCAGCAGCGGACCGGTCATGAAGCGCGTGATGTGCCGCAACGCGCCCATGAACCGCGCAAAGGACTGCTGCGCCGGCACGGCGGCCACGGTGTCCGGTGTGCCGGGGAATTTGTCCATGCCGGGTTATCG
>JAOUIN010000254.1 GCA_029883965.1 Betaproteobacteria bacterium | reverse complement strand
GAGCCACCGCTTCGATCACCAGCGCCCGGTCCGGCATCAGAAAAGAGAAACGCTTGCGGTATTCGGCCTCAAAATCGCGGCGCACGGCGTTGACCGCATCCGCCCGTCCCGCCGCTGGATACGGCACAAACAGTGCGGTATCAGTACCACGGTAGCGCACGTGAAGCTGACGCCGGGTATTGATCTCCGCAGCCGGCACGCCCTGGCTGACCAACTCGTCAGACGCCGCTGCAGCCAGTTGCGTCAGGCGATCATCTGCCAACCGCAATCCGGCATCGTCAAGTTCCAGTTCAATCGCGCTCTCGCGCATCGCGATCTGGTCCGCAAGCCCCATGCCGTAGGCGCTCAACACACCGGCCAGCGGATGCACAAACACTCGCGTCATGCCGAGCGCGTCAGCCACCAGGCAGGCATGCTGTCCGCCCGCACCGCCGAAACACTGCAGCGTATACGCGGTAACGTCGTAGCCGCGCGCCACCGAGATGCGTTTGATGGCGTTGGCCATGTTGGCCACCGCAACCTGCAAAGCACCCGCGGCCACCGCTTCCGGCGTGGTCCCGCGACCGGTCGCCTGCGCGACTTGCTGTGCCATCTCCTCGAATCCGCGTCGCGCACATTCAGCATCCAGCGATTCGTCACCGTTCCGTCCGAACACCTTGGGAAAATATTCAGGCTGGATCCTGCCCAGCATGACGTTGGCGTCGGTGGTGGCCAGCGGACCGCCGCGCCGATAGCACGCCGGCCCGGGATTGGCGCCGGCCGAATCCGGCCCCACGCGCAATCGGGCGCCGTCGAAATGAATGATGGAACCGCCGCCGGCTGCAACCGTATGTATGTTCATCATCGGCGCGCGCATGCGCACGCCCGCCACCTGGGTATCGAAAACACGTTCGAATTCGCCGGCATAATGTGAGACGTCGGTCGAGGTGCCACCCATGTCGAAACCGATGACCTTGCCGTGTCCTGCCGCCGCGGCTGTGCGCACCATGCCGACAATGCCACCCGCGGGCCCCGACAGCACGGCATCCTTGCCCTGGAAATGATGGGCCTCGGCAAGACCGCCCGAAGACTGCATGAAGAAGAGCTGCACGCCCGGCATCTGCGCCGCAACGCGGTCGACATAGCGTCGCAGGATCGGCGACAGATAGGCATCCACCACCGTGGTGTCGCCGCGCGCCACAATCTTCATCAGCGGACTGACCTGATGGGAAACCGAAATCTGGGTGTATCCAACCGCGCGTGCAATCTCCGCCGCCGCACGTTCGTGGGCGTCGTAACGATAGCCGTGCATGAACACGATGGCGCACGCGCGTATGCCTGCATCGAATGCCGCCTTGAGCTCAACGCGTAGCGCGGCCTCGTTGAGCGCGACCACTTCGGCGCCTTGTGCATCCATGCGCTCATCCGCCTCGATGACCCGCTCGTAGAGCAGATCAGGCAGCACGATATGGCGGTCAAACAACCGGGGCCGCGCCTGATAGGCGATACGCAGCGCGTCACCGTATCCGCGGGTGATCACCAGCACGGTGCGATCGCCCTTGCGCTCGAGCAATGCATTGGTGGCGACGGTCGTGCCCATTTTCACGCACTCGACCTGCGCGGGCGTGATCGCCTCCCCTTGCTGCAGGCCGAGCAGCCGGCGGATGCCTTCGACTGCGGCGTCCTGATATTGCTCCGGATTCTCGCTCAGCAGTTTGAGCGTGTGCAGCGTACCGTCGGGCGCCCGGCCGATAATGTCCGTGAACGTGCCACCGCGGTCTATCCAGAACTGCCAGCGTCGTTGCCGCTGTGTAGCCGGATCGCTCACGCCGGCAGCGTCCGTACGGAACAGCTGATATGCCCGGAAATGCTGCCGGGCGATGCCGCGATCATTTTCCCGAGCGGGATTTGCCCGCGCATCAGCGGCCGCGGGCTCGCGCGAGCTGCGCCAGGCAAAAGTGCGTGAACGCCAGCCCCGAGAGCACCGGCACCAGCAGATTCACCAGCGGCACATAGAGCAGCAGTGACAGCAGGATGCCCAGCAGGAACAGGTCACCGCGCGCAGCACGGATGACGCCAACGAACTCCTCGCGGCTGGCATGCTCGGACAATGCGTCGTAGCGGAACATGCGCTGATTCAGGTACGCCGAGGTCAGCACCGGCGCGAGAATCGCACCGACCCCCGTCAGCCACAGTGGCAACGTAAAAATCCACAGCACGGCAAACACGCTGATGCCGATCGCCGCATTGACGATGCCGCCGATGACGGTGCCGCCGGCCTTACGCTTCAGGTCCGGGTGATAGCGCTCACCAATGAACCTGACGATGACCGGCATCGCAATGATTTCGGTGATGACCAGCGCGGTAACAAACACCGCCGGCAGGATCGCAATAAGCACCACCAGCGCCGCCGTGTAGTCGATGACCCAGGTCGCGCTCCAGCCCTGCAGCCATCCCGCTACCGTGGTCGAGCCCATTGCGCCGGCGATGCCTCCCGTCCACGCATCCCAGAATATCCACGCCAGCACCGTCCACAGCACGATGCTGCCCAGCATCGGCAGGAACACCATCGCAATGATGCGCCGGTCAAACAGATCGCGGGTAGCACGCGTTAACGCGTTGAATACGTTCTGCATCAGTTTGGCCTCACGGGGTCAATGTTCTCAAAACGCCTGCGTCAGATCAATTTCAGCAGCGCAATCATCAGCGGCATCAGGATCGCCGTCACCAGCCCGTTGAGTCCCATGCCGAGACCGGCAAAGGCGCCCGCCTGCTCGCTGACCTGGAAAGCACGTGCTGTGCCGATCCCGTGGGCCGCGACGCCGACCGCAAAACCGCGCACGCCATGATCGGTGATGCGCAGCGCGTCGAGCACGTACTTGGCCATCATCGCACCGCTGACACCGGTCATGATCACCAGCACCGCGGTCAACGACGGAATACCGCCGATTTTTTCGGCAATGCCCATCGCAATCGGCGCCGTCACGGATTTCGGCGCCAGTGACAGCAGCGTGGTATCTGCCGTGCCGAACAGCCAGGCGATGCCTACGGCCGAAACAATTGCAGTCACCGATCCGGCCACCAGCGCGCCAACCAGCGGCAGCGCGAGCCTCTTCAGCCGGTCGAACTGCAGGTACAGGGGCACGGCCAGCGCGACGGTTGCCGGCCCGAGCAGGAAATGCACGAACTGCGCACCATCAAAATACGTGGCATAGGGTGTGCCGGTCACCGCCAGTGCGGTCACCAGCATCGCCACCGCCAGCAGCACCGGATTGAGCAGCGGGTTGAAACCTGCGCGTTCATATATCCAGTAGGCCGCCTGGTAAGCAAGCAGCGTCAATGTCAGTCCGAGCAGCGGGCTCGCCGACAGGTAAACCCAGACGTCTGCAATGCGCGGGCTCATGTGCCCTCCTTCCGGCCGGCATCATCGTCGCTGGCGCCGCGCATCAGTGCGCGCATCACCAGCGCGCTGACGCCGATCGCCAGCGCAGTGCTGATCAGCACCGCGAGCAGGATCGGCAGCCATTCGCCCGACACTCGCGCGAAGTGCACCATCACGCCGACGCCCGCGGGCACGAACAGCAGCGACAGGTGCTGCAATATGCCGTTGGCCGTATCGCGCAGCGGCTCAGCCAGCTTTCCGCGTAAGCAAAGAGTCAGGAACAGCAGCAGCAGCCCGACTACCGGCCCGGGAATCGGCAGGCGCAGAAACTGCACGATGATTTCGCCGATCAGTTGGTAC
>JAOUIN010000253.1 GCA_029883965.1 Betaproteobacteria bacterium | reverse complement strand
CCTGCGCTGACATGTAATCCGGCACCTGCGGCGAACGCTTGGCCGTGGTAACGCCCAGCACCTTGACCCGCTTGGCCTGCAGATGCGGCAGCACACCGGGCAGACCGGCCACGGTGAACACCACTTCGTTTGACGCCACCGCGGATACCGCCGGCGCACCGCCCTTGTACGGCACGTGCAGTGCCTTCGCCCCCGCGGCAGTGATCAGCCACTCGGTCGCCATGTGGTTCACCGAACCCGAACCCGGCGAGCCGAATGCCAGCTGGCCCGGCTTGGCCTTGGCGCCCGCGATCAGGTCTTTCAGCGAGTTGAACGGCGAACTCGCGTTGACCACCACCAGCATCGGCGCATCGCTGATCATGATGATGGGCACGAAATCGCGGTCAAAGTCGTACGGGGTATTCTTGAACAGCAGCGGCGTCACCGCAAACTCGCCGGTATGCGCCGACAGCAGCGTGTAGCCGTCGGCACTCGCGCGCGCTGCAGTGCCGGTAGCGATGAAACCGTTGGCGCCGGGACGGTTGTCGACCACGAACTGCCAGCCGAGCTTCTCCGAAATCTTGTTGGTCAGAATGCGGGTCGAGGTATCGACCACACCGCCCGGTGCGAACGGCACCAGCACGCGCACCGGTTTGTTCGGATAGCTGTCGGCGGCATTGGCAGTGGCAAACCCGGCCAGCAGCACCGCGGTAAAAAGCGAGTGTTTCATAATTATCCTTTAAAAACAACAATTTAAATAACAACTCTGTACGCCCGGCATAAACTTCAACGGGGCGCGGCAAGCTCTACCCACGCAGCAACCTCGTCCAGCAGTACCGTCACGGCACGGCCAAACGCGTCCACTGCACCCGGCGCATCATAAGTGGTCACGGGCGCAGTGCGGGTAAATATGCGCCGTGCCAGCAATTTCCGGCCCGCAGGATCCGTCAATTCGGCAACGAGCGTCACTCTGACGTTGCCCGGGGCCTGCGTCGCGTCGTGATAAAACTCCGTGAGGTGCGTATCGAGTACCCAATCACCGCGCACGGAACTGAGGGCCATTGCAACGTCGCGGAACGATGCGGCATGATCCAGACGCGTGAGCAGGAGCTCTGTTACCCGCGGTCCCGGACGCTCGGTCCAGGCGTGCAGCTGGTAATAGGCTCGCGTACCCGGCGCGCGACTGTACACGATCTCCTGCGTGTCGTAGAAACCCGATACCGTGGTGGGCGTGAGAAGCAGCGTGGCATTCCGGCGTGCCGCAGCCGTGCCGGTCTTCATGGACGGTGCTTGGAGCACGTAATAACGCTGCGGCTCCTGCGGCCCGAAAGACATGCAGCCGGCGAGCATGGCCACCATAGCGGCATATCCCGTGACGCGGATCATTGCGTTCATTTGGCTTCCTCTCCGGGACCCAGGCTGCCCGGGGCCGGACCAAACAGGATCCGGGCAGGATCATTGAAGCGCCGGGCCGCTACACCAAGCGCATCGGCAGTGGCACGCAATTGCTGCGCAGTGACGCGCAGTTCGACGTTGCCATCCGCGAGCAGCGCATCCACGCGACCTGACAACCGGGTCACATCCGCACTCATCTGCCGGATCGCAGCCGTTGCCTCTTTCACTGCTGCGCTCGAGTTCTCGCCCAGCGCGTCATAGCGGGCCGTCAGTTTGTGCGCATCTGCAGTGATTGCTGCACTCATGCCGCGCACCTCATCGGCGGCGCCGCCCAGCGACGCCAGCGTCCGGTCGAGTCCGGCCATGGTGCGATCCATGTTCCCCGAGATGCGCCGCAGATTGACCAGAATCTCGCTCAGCGCCGCACGGTTCTCATCGGTGAGAAACAGGCTGATGCGCCGCATGGTGTCGTCGGCCCGCTGCACCACCTGCGTCATCGATTCCGACAACCTCGAATAATCGGATTCGCCCTCGGCAATCAGCGGATAGGATTCGTCCGGCGGCGCTTTGGTCAGCATCGGACTTTCCTCATCGGGGTTGATGAGCCGGATGCTGGCGATCCCCGTTAGTATATGCCGGTCCACCGTGGCCTGGGTGCTCTCGCGTACCGGCGTGTCTTCATTCACGCGGATGACGACCTCGACTGATCCCGGTCGCCGAACCGAGATGCGAAATGCCGAAACCGAACCGACCTTGATGCCCTGCATCTTGACGTCGCTGCGGATCTGCAGACCCTCGAGCGACTGGCGCGCAAAATAGATTTTGAACGGCACTTCATCGCGCTGCCCGCCGGAACCCTTGAGCCAAACGGCCGCCGCAACGATCATGCACAGCAGCACCAGCACGACCGCGCCAACCAGTGTGTATTTCGCTTCAGGTTCCATCAGAGCCCTCTTTGCGAGCAGCTAACGCTCGCGTCTGAAAATAGTCCCTGATCCAGGGGTTGTCGAGTTTCATTACCTTGTTCACCGTATCATTCGCTATCACCTTTCCGTCCGCCAGGACGATCACCCGGTCGATGATCGACAGCAACGTATCCAGATCATGAGTCACGATGAATACCGTGAGGCCCAGGCCCTCGCTCAGGACACGCACCAGCTGGTCAAAGGCGCGCGCGCTGATCGGATCCAGCCCCGACGTCGGTTCATCGAGAAACAGGATTTCAGGTTCCAGCGCCAGCGCCCGTGCCAGCGCCACCCGCTTGCGCATGCCGCCCGATAATTCCGCCGGCATTTTCCCGCCGACATCCGGCGATAGTCCGACCAGAGACAGTTTGAATCCTACCAGAGGCAGGATCAGTTCCACCGGCAGATCCGTGTGCTCACGAAACGGCACGGCCACGTTTTCGGCCACCGTCAGGGACGAGAACAGCGCACCGTCCTGAAACAGCATGCCGAAACGGCGCCGCAGCGCATTAATCTCATCCAGACTGCCGCGCCAGACATCCATGCCGAGCAGCCGGATGCTGCCGGCCGACGGCTGTAGCAGCCCGATGATCTCCTTGAGCAGCACCGACTTGCCGCTGCCGCTGCCACCGATAAGCGCGACCACGTCGCCCCGCGCCACATTGAAACTGACGCCGTCATGGATCACAGCAGTGCCGAACCGCGTGGCGACGGAATCCACCTCCAGCACGAATTCCTGACTGTCGGTAAACGGCCGTTCAGCGGCGACAGTCATTCAGATGTCGAGATGCTGGAAAATGATCGCGAACACGGCATCGAGCAGAATCACCCAGACAATGCTTTGCACAACGGTGGAGGTGGTGTTAAGCCCGACGCTGCGGGCATCGCGTGCGACCAGCATGCCCATGCGACAGGCGATGATGGCGATGAAGGCCGCGAACACAGGCGCCTTCACCAGACCGACCACCGGAGCGCTCGTCGGCAGCACACTGTGCATTCGATCAAGAAAAGTCAGCGGTGTGATGTCCAGCTGTACGGCGCAGATCAGCATGCCGCCGAGGATGCCGGCGATATAGCCGACAAATACCAGCAACGGCAGCGCAATGATGATCGCCACCAGCCGTGGAATCACCAGCACCTGCACCGGCGAGAGCCCGAGGGTGCTGATGGCATCGATCTCCTGCTGCACCTTCATGGTTCCGATCTGGGCCGTAAAGGCCGCACCGGAACGTCCCGCGACGACCACTGCCACCAGCAGCGGCGACAGTTCACGACACATGGCCAATCCCACACCATCGACCACAAATACATTGGCCCCGTACTGCAGCGCCTGGATGCCGAGCAGATAGGCTATCACCACACCGATGAGGAAAGTCACGAGGCC
>JAOUIN010000252.1 GCA_029883965.1 Betaproteobacteria bacterium | reverse complement strand
AGCTGTACCGGTCACCGGAAGTCGTCGAAACCAAGGCCGATTTCGAGCGCCACAAATCGCGCATGATCCGCATCGGCGACGTCAAAACCTTCGACAATTTCATCGTGTCCGTGCCGGACAGCGTCGACCCCGCCGGATTCAACACCGTGATCGTCTGGTGTGAATCGTTCGGCCAGTTCATCACTGCGGCGAAATACCGCTAGGGTCTCGAATTACGGACGCATGATGGCCAGCCCTGTCGCAGACATCATCGGCTACTGGTTCGGCAACGCGTCCGGCGATGCGGCGACGGCACAGGCACAGCGCAAACTGTGGTGGGCCAAGGACGCTGCGATTGATGCGGATATCCGCAAGCGCTTCGGCGATCGGGTTGAAGCCGCAGCAACCGGCGCCCACGACGACTGGGCGGCCACGCCGAATGGACGCCTGGCGCTGATCCTGCTGTTCGACCAGTTTCCGCGCAACATGTACCGTGACACGCCGCAGGCGTTTGCGCATGATCCGCTCGCGTGCAAACTGGCGCTGGACGGCATTGCCGATGGCGTCGAGCAGTCACTGCGGCCCATCGAGCGCGTGTTCTTCTATCTGCCGCTGGAACATGCCGAATCGCTGCCATTACAGGAGCGCTGCGTGGAGTTATTTTCAGCGCTTGCTGCAGCAGCCCCCGATGCAGACAGGGGTGTGTTTTCCGGTTACGTGGATTTTGCGGTACGGCATCGCGACATCATCCGCCGCTTCGGCAGGTTTCCGCATCGCAACCGCATACTGGGCCGTGCTTCGACGCCGGAAGAAACAGCATTTCTGCAGCAACCCGGCTCGTCGTTCTGAGCGCTTAGCGCAGCTCCTCGACCTTGACCTGGACGCCGCGGCGGTCATCCACGCTCCCGCTGCTGCGGCCGAGCAGAACCGTGCGCTCATCACTGCGGGCGTCACCCACCCCGCCGAGATCGATCCATTCGCCGAGACGGCCCGACACAGTGGTCACCACGCGCTGTACATTGACCGCGCCACGCCGCTGGTCGTCGAAAGTGTCGCGCGTCGGATTGATGTCCAGCGTCACGCGGTCGCCCTGCACCCGCGGCAGTACATTGAATCCCGTGGTCGCATCCCGGTATTCGACCGTTTCAACCACACGATCAACCACCCTCCCGTTGACTACCGAGCGCATGACCTGGCGATTCGGCACCGGCCGCGATTCACCGACACGGATGTAGGCGCTATGGCCTTCGAGCACCTGTATGGTCTGTGCCGTGCTGTCGCGGCTGATCTGCGTGGTGTCTGCCGCACGCGCACGCAACTTGTTATCACCATCGCGCAATACCACGTTGCCGCCATTGCGTGAACCGCTGCCCGGAACGGTAATGCGGGCATGGTCATTGCCGATGCTGCCCGAGACTTCCATCTCCTGCCGGTCGCGCTCCATACCGGCATCCTGACGCACGGTAATCAGCAGCCGCCTGGGCATGGTATCTATGCTCCCCAGCACGCGCTTTACCTGCGCCAGTTCGGCGGGCGTTGCGCGGATGACCAGCTGGTTCTGGAAGCTGCTGACACTGGCGTCGCGCCCAAGCAACGGCTGGATCACCGGAATGACCTGTTCGGCCGTCCGGTACTGGAGCGGTATGACCTCGACCGTGGACTGCGCCGGCGCACCACCTGCCCATGCCCAGCACAACAGCAAGGCAAAGACATGCACGCACCGACGGGCAAAATTAAGTTGCATAAACACGGTAACGGTCAATGAATAGTCCAAGTTTACCCCTTGGCCGGAGCACATCCGCCGGCGACGCACGTATGGCACCGGAGATCCCGGTGTTTATCCTTTACAATCAAGTTGTTAAGGATTACATTGCGGCCATGCGACGATACTCGATCGTGCTGATGGTGCTGGCATTGTTGCCGTTGTCCGCAATTGCGGATGACAGCAATCCGACGCCGGGGCCTGAATACGCGCCAGCAGCCAGCACCGACGTTCTCGGCCAGGCACAGGAAATCGTATTACGCGCACTGAGTTTCATCGGCGTGCGCTACAAAT
Organism: Betaproteobacteria bacterium; assembly: GCA_029883965.1. Lineage (GTDB taxonomy): Bacteria > Pseudomonadota > Gammaproteobacteria > Burkholderiales > SG8-41. Next base: position 1,690 of record JAOUIN010000252.1, on the reverse strand, counting down.
GGGGCGGCACCTCGCCCGAAAGCGGCTTTGATTGCAGCGGCCTGATCCGCTATGTCTACACTCAGGTGACCGGCCAGCCGTTCCCCTATAACGCGCAGGAAATGAGTCGCGTCGGTGACAACGTGGCGCACACCGAACTGCAACCCGGCGACCTGGTATTTTTCAACACACTGCGCAAGCCGTTCTCCCATGTCGGCATCTATCTCGGCGAGTCGCGTTTTGTCCACGCCCCCAGCCGCGGCGGCCATGTCGAGATCAGCGACATGGGCAACCGCTACTGGAAAGCCCGCTACAACGGGGCGCGCCGGCTGCCCCTCTGACCGGCCGTCCGGCGAACGACGCCTGCGAAGTGTCCTTGTTCCGCACTGCTACCCGCACGCGCGGAATTCCTGCGGACATTTGCGCACGATCAACGCCAGCCCCTGCAGAAACGTTAGCCTTTAGGTGGCTTCCACCCCCCCTTAATGACAATGATTCGCATTATTGTTGTAATTGAGAATAGTTCTTGTTATTATTCTGCCAGCGCACGATATTCGCGCCCAAATCAACATTAAATTGTTGTTTTTAGAGGATTTTTTAAATGCGTCTCGCCCCCGCCCTCGCCCTGATCGCCGCTGTCAGCGCCCCGGCTGCAGCTCAGGAAACGACTCTCAACCTTTATTCGTCGCGCCATTACCAGACCGACGAGGCGCTGTACAGCAAGTTCACCAAAGTCACCGGCATCAAGCTCAACCGCATCGAGGCCGGCGAAGATCCGTTGATCGAGCGCCTCAGGAATGAAGGCGCATCCAGTCCCGCCGACGTGCTGATCACCGTCGATGCCGGACGCCTGTGGCGTGCGGAGCAGGCGGGTCTGTTCCAGCCGATCGAATCCAAAGTCCTGGCTGCCCGCCTGCCCGATCACATGCGCACGCCGAACAACCAGTGGTTCGGCTTTTCCGCACGCGCCCGCATCATCGTCTACAACAAGGCAGCGGTAAAAGCAGCCGACGTGCAGAACTACGAGGATCTGGCCGACCCGAAAATGAAAGGCAAGGTATGCACGCGCTCGGGCAGCCACGTCTACAACCTGTCACTGATGAGTGCACTGATTGCGCACTGGGGTGAAGCCAAGGCCGAACAATGGGCGCGCGGCATGGTCGCAAATTTCGCACGCGCACCCAAAGGCGGTGATACCGACCAGATACGTGCCGTGGCCGCCGGCGAATGCGGCGTAGCCATCAGCAACAGCTATTACTACGTGCGCCTGCTCGCCTCCGACAAACCCGAAGACCGCAAGGTCATCGAAAGCACCGGCATCATCTGGCCCAACCAGAAAAGCTTCGGCACGCACATGAATGTGTCCGGCGCCGGCGTGGTCAGGCATGCGAAACACCGCGACGCCGCGATCAAGTACCTCGAATACCTCGCCAGCGACGAGGCGCAGAGTTATTTCGCCGAAGGCAACAACGAATGGCCGGTGGTCAAGGGCGCGCCGTTGAACAACAAGGCACTCGCCTCACTGGGCACGTTCAAGATGGATACGCTGAACATCAGCGCACTCGGGAAAAACCAGCCCGTGGCACAGAAAATCTTCGACCGCGTCGGTTACAAGTAATCCGTGTTCAATCCGGGGCGCCAGTGCGCTCCGGACGCAACATCATCCGCGACAACACGATCAACGGCAGCAGTCCCACCACGACAATGGTGA
>JAOUIN010000033.1 GCA_029883965.1 Betaproteobacteria bacterium | reverse complement strand
ATCAGGAGTCCCACGCGGATGATCCGCGTACTGCGGCGCATGCACCAGTTCGACATACTCGGCCGCTACATTCCCGCTTTTGGCCGCATTGTCGGCCAGATGCAGCACGATCTGTATCACGTTTACACCGTGGACGAGCACATCCTCAAGGTCCTGCGCAACATGCGCCGGTTTGCCGTGCCGGAACTCGCACATGAATTTCCGTTGTGCAGCCGGCTGATGAGTGAATTCGACAAGCCGGAACTGCTCTACCTCGCCGCATTGTTCCATGACATCGCCAAAGGCCGTGGCGGTGACCATTCCGAACTGGGCAAAGTGGATGCCTATCGATTTTGCAAGGCTCATGGACTGTCACCGGCAGACTGCGATCTGGCCGCGTGGCTGGTGGAACAGCATCTGGTCATGTCCGCCACTGCGCAGAAACAGGATCTGACGGATCCAGGCGTGATCGACGCTTTTGTCGATCGAGTAGGTGACGAACGCCACCTGGTCGCGTTATATCTGCTCACCGTAGCCGACATCCGCGGCACCAGTCCCAAAGTATGGAATGCATGGAAAGCACAGTTACTGGAAAATCTGTTCAACGCTACCCGCAGCAAGCTTGCCGGTGATACCAGTGCGAGGGAGGACGGGCAGCGCGGACGCCAGGAAGATGCCATGGCGCGTCTGCGCCTTTACGCGATTCCCGAAGCTGCGTACCAGAAATTCTGGCAGCAGCTCGATACCGCCTATTTCCTGCGCCACGACGCGCAGGAAATAGCCTGGCATACGCGCCAGCTTTACAAGCTGGTCGATTCCCCGGTGCCGATCGTCAGGGCGAGGCTGTCGCCCATCGGCGAGGGTTTGCAGATCATGGTTTACACCGTCGACCAGAAAGAGCTATTTTCGCGCATCTGCAGTTTTTTCGAGCGCATCAGTTTCGGTATTTACGAGGCCCGGATCCACACCACGCGCCACGGTTATGCGCTGGACACGTTCCATATCCAGGACGCCACCAGCCGTCAGCACAGTTACCGCGATCTGATCAGTTATATCGAATATGAACTGGCAGACAAGCTGGCAAAGAAAGAGCCCCTTCCCGCCCTGACCAAACCGCGCTTGAGCCGGCAATTGCGGCACTTTCCGATCACGCCCGAGGTTGATATTCAGACCGATGAGCGCGGTACCTACCGCATACTTTCCATCGTCGCCGGCGACCAGACCGGCCTGCTGTCGCGCATATCCCGGATTCTGGCCGCTTTTGACATCAACCTGCACTCGGCGAAAATCAGCACCCTCGGCGAGCGTGCTGAAGATACGTTTGTTGTCAGCGGTGACGCCTTCAAAAATCCGAAAACCACTGTTCAGTTCGAGAGTGAACTGCTGAACCAGCTGCGCGTGTAAATCTCGCGGACAGAGTCAGTCATCTCCCGGAGGATCCCCGGGAAACAATTCCTCGATAAAACCGAATTTTCGCAAATCGCGAATACGCATTGGATAAAGAATGCCGTCGAGATGATCGCATTCATGCTGTACCACTCGGGCGTGGAATCCATCCACCGTTCGATCGACAAGAGTGCCGTTTTCATCGAATCCCCGGTAACGCAGGCGGCAATACCGCGGCACCAGCCCACGCATTCCGGGCACCGACAGGCAGCCTTCCCAGTCCTCATCCATTTCCATATCCAGCGGCGTGATCACCGGGTTGATCAGCACTGTTTTGGGAACCGGAGCAGCATCAGGGTAACGCGGGTTTTCCGTGACTCCGAAAATGACCACTCGCAAACCGATCCCGATCTGCGGTGCAGCCAGTCCGGCACCGTTCAGCGCCGACATCGTGTCTTCCATGTCGGCCAGCAGCGCCCGCAATTCCGGTGTGCCATAACGGTCGACAGGACGCGCCTTCTGCAGCAGACGGTCATCCCCCATCCGCAGCACCGGTTTAATCGCCATCAACTGCCTCCAGCTTCGCCAGTATGCGTAGAACTTTTTTCATCGCCGTTGCGGCAACGGCGTCGATTTCCGCAATGGCCACGCCGTGCACGTTGGTGCCGCGTCCCGCGGCGGCATTGACCACCACGGCGAGCATGGCGTAGGCCATATCCAATTCACGTGCCAGCACCGCTTCCGGCATGCCGGTCATGCCGACGATATCGGCACCATCCCGCGCCAGGCGGTCAATCTCGGCCGCGGTTTCCAGCCGCGGACCCTGAGTTGCCGCATACGTGCCGCCATCGCGCAGCGGCACGCCTGCCGCGATGCCGGCCCGCAACAGTTTCAGGCGAATCGCAGCAGAAAACGGCCGGGTGAAATCAACGTGTTTCAACGGATTGGCAACGCCGTCAAAATAGGTCGTTTCGCGTCCGTGAGTGTAGTCAATCAGCTGCTCAGGCACCACCAGAGTTCCAGATTCCAGTTCTGCTGCAATGCCCCCTACAGCGGCAACAGCAATCACGGCAGTTACGCCTTGTGCATGCAGGGCCCAGAGATTGGCGCGGTAGTTAATCCGGTGTGGCGCGATGCTGTGATCAGAACCATGCCGCGGCAAAAACAACAGTTCCTGTCCGTTGAGTCGCCCCAGGCTCAACGCCGACGACGGCTGGCCATAGGGCGTGTCAACGCTAGACTGTTGCACAATCTCCAGACCATCCATGCGGTCAAGACCGCTGCCACCGATAATGCCGAGCATCTACGTAACCGATCGGATCAGTTGTCGTCTTCCGGGGCCAAAGCATACACGGCAGGCAGGTTACGCCACAGTCCCCTGACATCCATGCCGAAGCCGAAAACATAACGATCCGGAACCGTGGTACCGACAAAATCGGCCTCGATCGGTTTTACCCGGTTCAGTCGCTTGTCCGCAAATACTGCAATCAGGACCGCGCCGGCACCTGCAGCCAGCAGGCGGTTACGGATGGCGGCCAGTGTATGGCCTTCATCGAGTATGTCGTCAACGAGCAGTATCGTTCTGCCGCGCGCCGAGGCAGGGACATCGACGCGCCAGTTGAGGGCGCCGCCCTGAGTGCCCGGTCCGTAGCGGGTGGCGTCGACATAATCAAAATCCAGCGGAAATTGCAGCAATGGCAGCAACTGACCCGCAAAAACCACACTGCCGCGCATGACCGCGAGAACCAGCGGACGGCGTGTGGCCAGCGCCCCGGTGACCGCCGTGCAAACACGCAGGACTGCTGCGTTGACCTCGTCCGGTCCGAGTATCAACTCGGCACGGGCAAGCAGCGCCCGCGCATCGGTGTCCATTGACCTCAATAGGTAAAGGTGACCACGTCGTCGTCCATCGCCTGTTCGATCACATAGGCGCCACCAACGGTTTCACCGATTTCGGGAATCAGGTCATCTCCCCAAAGCTCCAGCGTAGGCGTGCAAACCTTGAACTTGACCCCTGCTTCGTGTGCGTCCTTGATGAAATCGTAAACGCATTTCGGCGAACCTTCCTTCACGTACAGATTTTCTGCCACGCCCTTTTTGGCAAGCTCGCCGGCACGGGCGGTGAGTATCATCTCGACTTCAAAGTCCATCGCAGCAGCAACAGTGGCTTGAAAAAACGGCGCGCCGAGTTCAGAGCCGTTTGCCGGATCAGTATTGACCATGATGATCATCAGTTTATTTTTTGCCATATCAGACCTCGTCTTGGTGATGTGGAAAGAATATTAGCACATGATGATATTTGATTGATCGCAGAATTCACCTTGCCGTCCGCCGCAGATAGCGCCGAAACGCCGTCCCGATTTCCGGATGTTTCTTTGCCAATTCCACATTGGCTTCCAGATAACCCAGCTTGCTCCCGCAGTCGAACCGGCGGCCCTGAAACTCATAAGCAAGGACAGTCTCGCGCCGTTGCAGCCGCGCGATGGCATCTGTCAACTGGATCTCGCCGCCGCGGCCGGCTTTGGACCGTTCCAGTTCGGAAAAAATTGCAGGTGTCAGAATATATCGCCCGACCACGCCCAGGCGTGAGGGCGCCTGCGCGGCCGGCGGCTTTTCGACGATGCCGCTGATGACGTGCGGTGACCGCGAGCGCCCCGACACCGCAACCACGCCATAACGGGAGATCTCGGCTTTTGACACCCGCTCGACGGCGATCACGGAACTGCCCTGTGCATGGTGCACGCGTGCCATCTGTGCCAGTACCGGATTCCGCGCGGCAATCAGATCATCGGCCAGCAGCACTGCGAATGGCTCGTTTCCCACTGCGGACCTGGCGCATAGCACCGCATGACCGAGTCCCAACGGCTGTGCCTGGCGGACAAACATGCAGTTGACGCCCCGCGGCAATATGCTGCGCACCTCTGCCAGCAACTTCGACTTCTTCCCTTGCGCCAGCGCCAGCTCAAGTTCCACCGCCTGGTCAAAATGATCTTCGATGGCACGTTTACCCCGGCCGGTAACGAAAATTAGATCCGTAATTCCCGCCGCAACGGCCTCCTCGACCGCGTACTGAATCAGTGGCTTGTCCACCACAGGGAGCATCTCCTTCGGACTTGCCTTGGTCGCCGGCAGAAAACGGGTACCCAGGCCGGCCACCGGAAATACCGCCTTGCGTACGGATGCTTTGTTCAACTAAATCCCCCCAGGTTCATTGTTGTTGCAACAGCGCGATCAGTTGCTGCTCATCGATCACCGCAATACCGAGCGTCTGCGCTTTTTCCAGCTTACTCCCGGCATCACTGCCGGCCACTACAAAATCGGTTTTTTTCGACACGCTGCCGGTTACTTTGCCGCCCGCCGCTTCAATGCGCGACTTTGCGTCTTCCCGGCTCATGCCGGGCAGCGTTCCCGTCAACACGAATGTCTTCCCGGAAAGATTGCCGCCCGATACGCCAGGTCCGGTCGCAACCGTCACACCGTGTTCCATGAGCTGAGCGATGACTTCGCGGTTATGGCTCTGCCCCAGAAAATTGGCGATGCTGCGCATGATCTCGGGACCAACCCCGGCCAGCAGCGGCTCCTCGAGCTCGACGCCCTTCGCGCGCCGCTTCGCGTTCTCCTTCTGCAGGCTTTCTTTCTCTGCGATAAGCGCATCCCAGTCCGTCGTCAAAAGCGCATCCAGGCTGCCGAAATGCGACGCGAGTATGCGCGAGACCTCCTCTCCGACGTGATAGATCCCGAGTGCATAAACGAATCGGGCCAGCGTGGTCTTCCGGCTCGCGTCGATTGCGTGAATCACATTTTCGGCGGATTTTTCCGCCATCCGCTCGAGTCCGGCAAGCTGCTCGGCCTGCAAACCGTAGAGATCGGCCGGAGTTTTCACGAGTTCCTTTTCGACCAGTTGCTCAACGAGTTTTTCACCGAGCCCCTCAATATCCATCGCCCGGCGTGACGAAAAATGGAGCAGCGCCTGTTTGCGCTGTGCCGGACAATACAGTCCGCCGGTGCAGCGGTACGCGGCCTCGCTTTCGATCCGCTCGACCCGGGACTGGCACACCGGGCAGCGTTCCGGCATCGTGAACTCCTGTACCCGCGCCGGCCGTTTTTCGAGAACGACGCGCGCCACCTCCGGAATCACATCGCCTGCGCGCCTTACGACCACGGTGTCACCGATATGGACGTCTTTCGTGCGAACCTGATCGATATTGTGCAGCGTCGCGTTGGTCACGGTCACACCGCCGACAAATACCGGCTGCAGCCGTGCCACCGGTGTCAACGCGCCCGTGCGTCCGACCTGTACGTCGATACCGAGGACCACACTGGTCGCCTCCTCGGCTGGAAACTTGTGCGCAATGGCGAACCGCGGCGCCCGCGCCACATAACCCAGTCGTTGCTGGTGTGCGAGGTTGTTAACCTTGTAGACGACACCGTCTATGTCGTACGGCAGCCCGGCGCGCAATGCGCCCATATGCCGGTAGTACGACAGCAGTTCATCGATCCCGCTGGCCAGAGCGCGCTCCTGAGCCACAAGAAATCCATTTTTATAAATATAATCAATAACTTGAGACAATTTCTCGGGGAGCGCATATCCCTCTGCCGCGCCCAGGCCATAGGCGTAGAAGGTCAGCCTGCGGGTCGCCGTAATGCGCGAGTCCAGTTGCCGCAGGGCGCCAGCCGCGGCATTGCGGGGATTGACGAACAGTTTCTCGCCACGCTGCTGTTGCTGCCGGTTGAGCCGCTCGAAATCGGTACGCAGCATCAGTACTTCACCGCGGATTTCCAGCAACCGCGGTGGATGCCCGATCGGCAGGCGCAGTGGAATCGAGCGTATCGTGCGCAGGTTCACCGTAACGTCTTCGCCGGTATGGCCGTCGCCACGCGTAGCCCCCCTCGCGAGAATTCCGTTCTCGTAAACAAGGCTGATTGCCAGGCCGTCGAATTTGGGTTCGACCGCGTACTCGACGGCACCCACACCCAGCGCTTCGCGCACACGCCGGTCAAACGCCTCTACCTCTGCAGCATCGAACGCATTGTTCAGCGACAGCATCGGCTGTCGGTGCGGCGCCGACTGGAATTCCGCCAATGGCATGCCGCCCACGCGCTGCGTGGGCGAGTCAGCGGTTACGAGTTCGGGGTGCTCGCTTTCAATCTGCTGCAGTTCACGGAACAGCAGATCAAATTCGGCATCCGAAATCAGCGGGTCGTCGAGTACGTAATACGCGTGATTGTGGCGCTCGATTTCCTCCCGGAGGCGGGAAACGCGCTCTGCCAGCGCGTTCCGGGTCATGCGAACAGACGCTGCGCCCGCGGGCTGCCCGCCATGATCTCGTTCGCCGCCATGGCTTCCTGAATACCCGCTAGCTGCGTCTTGATCCGGTCGATTCCCGCAGCCTGCAGGGGTACGCGATTGTCGTCGACGACGAAACCACCCAATGCCTCAGCGAGCATCTGACTTACGCGCGCCATCTCCTCCAGCGCGGCCTCACCATTCGCAACATGCGGCACTTCGAGCAACAAGGTCATGCCCGGTGTCTGCAATGTCGCCAGCCGGTCCGCCGCAAAAGGTTCCGGATCATGATTTTCCATTGTGAACAACGTGCGTCCGCTGTCGTCACGCCGGTAAAACCGGCCGTCCGCTTCCAGTTCAAATCCCGCTTCATCTGCAGCGGCCGCAACCTGTTCTCCCGGAAACGCCGAGCCTTCAGGCGCCACGACATTCAGGCCGATGGCCACGTCCAGTTCGCCACACAGCGCATCAAGCTCGCTGGCCGTCTGCAGGGCACTGGCCGGATCGGCGCTCTCCACGATCGCGTCTTGAACCTCCGCCCAGGATTGCACCGCATCGCAAAATCCGGTCAGTTGTGCCGCGTGGATCGGTCCGCCGCGATCGACCAGTTGAACCAGCGCGAGCAGGCGGTTGCAACCGGCGTCCGCCCCGCCGTGGCCCGCGTTGTACCAGCTTTGCGTGGCCGCATCCCAGAGGAGTATGCGCACCGGTTTGCCAAAGACCGCAATCTTCGAACGTAATTCCTGCAGCGCCGCTGCGGAATAAGGTTTTTTCGATTGAATTATTGCGCTGAATTCAAGTAAGGGATCAGCTTCTTCAACATCTGTAGCCGCGTCCTGCCCGTCGATTTCGTCCCGCTCCGCAGACCCGTTTTCCGCTTCAGCACTCAACCTCGGTTCAATGCGAGGGGCGCCGCTGCCAGGCTTGTCATCCGCGCGTTTCAACAGCACGTCATCGCGGTCTCCATCGAATGCACGCTCGAGCCGCTGTCGCAGCCTGCGCTCCTGCCACCAGTTGAATACATAAACGCCCCCCACCACGAGGATCCCGATTGCGCCCAGTGCGATCTGCAGGTCGCTCATGATGGTTCGGCGGGTTACGCCGCCTCTTCAGTGATTTTGAGGGCTGCCTCGATATCGACGGCGACCACCCGTGAAACGCCCGGCTCCTGCATGGTGATTCCAAGCAGCTGATTGGCGATTTCCATGGTGATCTTGTTGTGGCTGATGAAGACGAACTGCGACTGCTCGGACATTTTCTTGACCAGTTCACAGAAACGACCGGTATTGTGATCGTCCAGCGGCGCATCGACCTCGTCCAGCATGCAGAAGGGCGCCGGATTCAGCTGGAATATGGAGAATACCAGCGCCATCGCGGTCAGCGCCTTCTCACCACCGGACAGCAAATGGATCGAACTGTTCTTCTTGCCCGGAGGCTGTGCGATCACCTGGATGCCGCTGTCAAGAATTTCTTCACCGGTAAGCAGCAACTTGGCGTTGCCGCCCCCGAACAACGCGGGGAACAGTCGCCCAAATTGCGTATTGACCTCATCGAACGTCGATTGCAGGCGCTCGCGTGTTTCACGGTCTATGCGCCGTATCGCATCTTCGAGGGTATTCATTGCGGCAGTCAGATCCGCGGACTGCGCATCGAGATATACCTTGCGTTCGCGTGCCGACTCCAGTTCCTCGAGTGCGGCCAGATTAACCGCGCCGAGGCTTTTGATCTCTTCGTTGAGCCGGTTGATTTCGCCTTGCAGCGAGCCTGAACGCGTGCCTTTTTCCAGCGACTGGGCCAGCGCTTCCTCGTCTGCACCCGCCTCTGCGAGCTGCTGTCCGTACTGCTCCTCGTTGATTCGCGCCTCATGCTCTTTCAGCTTGACCTCGCTGATGCGGTCGCGCAACGGTCCGAGTTTCTGCTCGGCAGTCATGCGCTCCTGTTCCACGGCTTTCAACTGCGCCTCTGTCGCTTCCAGCGCATCGCGTGCCAGTGCCAGCGCCTGCTCCCTTTCCGTGCGCACATGAAGCTGCTGCTGCAGCTGTTGTTGCCAGGAGGTTTCGTCCAGCCGGGCCAGCGCGTCCTGCTCCGCCTGCAATGCCTGCTCCAGGCGTTGCAGGCTCTCGCCCGTCGACGCGATCACGCGTTCGACTTCACTGATCTTGCCGAGCGAGGTCTTGGCCTGAAACGAGGCTTCCTGCAGTTCACGATCCGCCTGCTGCACGGCTTCGCGCTGTGTATCGAGAACCGACTGCGCATCGCGAAACAATTCCAGCGCAGCTTCCAGTTCCCGCGCGAATCCGCCCGCCTCTTCGCCGAATCGGGCAAGGTTGCGGGAAGCCTCCTCGCGCTGCACCGACTCCTGCTCCACCTGCAAGGCGATTTCCGCCAGCTCCGTCGCGATCTGCTCGCTGCGCTGGGTCAGCCGCTGGGTCTGCTCGGTCACCCGGACGCTTTCCATTTGCAGCGCATGGTGCCGCTGTTGCAGCCCCGCCACCGTCTCCCGGAGTCCGCTCAGCGCGGCTTTTTCGGCAACGATCTGCGCAGCGCGTTCTTCAGCCGCGGCGCGCAATGTATCAATGGCACTCTTTTTGTCCGCCACTTCGATGTCCAGCGATTCAATCTCACGCTGGCGTGACAGCACGCCATGCAATTCGGAATCGGGCGCATGGAAAGTCAGGCTGTGCCGGGTGAAGAGATAACCGTCACGCGTAACCAACAGCGCTCCCGGCGCCAGTTGGCCGCGCAGGGAAAGACCGGCTGCAAGATCATCGACGACGAACGCCCCGTACAGCCAATCTGTCAGCGCCGGAGCGAGCCTCGGGTCACGACAGGTGACGAACTGCGACAATGGTGACGTGCGCGCGGGCAGTGGCGCCGCTGCGCCGGCATCCACATCGCCACCGACTTCCGCCACCGCAAGTTTTCCCGGGGGCGCATTGCCCGACCAGTCACCACAGGCATCCAGTCCGCCCACCATGACCGCGTTGAGCCGTTCACGCAGCACTGCCTCAAGTGCATCTTCGTAACCCGCGTCAATGGCAATTCCCTGCCACAGCCGCGCCGCGGCATCAACGCCACGTTCTGCGATCCAGCCTTCCATGTCGGCGCCGTGCGCGAGTTTTTCCTGCAACTGCCTCAGAGCCTGCATGCGCGCCTCAATGGCCGTCAGCGCCGCAGTCGCCTGATCCACAGCCTCGGTTCGGCGTTCCAGGTCCTGTTCCAGTTCCGGCAGCCCGCGCTCTTTGGCAGCCATTGCCTCGCGCTGTTCCGAAAGTGCTGCCGCAACCTCTGCCGTCTGCTCCCGCAGCGCATCCATCGCGGCGGCATCCGGTTTTTCAAGCACATTCTGCTCGTCGAAAAGCCGGGCATTACGCGTCGACAGTTGTTCGATCAGGCGTGTGGCGTGCGCAAGCTTGGTCTGCTCGACCTGGCGCGACTGCTCTGCCCGCCCTACGGCCTGCTGCAGCTCGTCGCGCCTGGCGCCGGTCGCGCGCCACGCCTCCTCGGCAACCGGCAGTCTGGTCCGCTCCTCGGCAATCCGGGTTTCGCAGGCGGCAACCCGGGTTTCCGCGCGCGCATGTTCCTCACGCCACTCAGCCAGGCTCGCCTGGGACTGTTCAAGCTGCGCCTGCGCACTGCTCACCTGGTTGTTGATGTTCGCGATCTGCTGCTCAACGCGGCTGCGATTCTCGCGTATATGCGTGACTTGCTGTTCGATCCGTGCAATTTCCGCATTGGTCTCGTACAAAGCACCCTGCGCCGCATGCACTTCGTCGCCTGACCGGTAGTGCTGGTTGCGCAATTCTTCCAGTCGCCGCTCGGCATCGCGCAGGGATGCAGTTTCGGCTTCGAGCTCATTGCCCAGGCGCTCGATATCGCGGGCGTGGCGGTTACGGGTCGCTGCCGATTCCTGGCGACGCACAAACCACAGCAGATGCTGCGTACCGGTAACCTGGGTCTGCAGTGCGTGGTAACGCGTTGCGACTTCTGCCTGCCCCTGCAAATGCGTCAGCTGTTTGTCGAGTTCCTGGCGGATGTCGTCTACGCGCGCGAGATTTTCACGCGTATCGCGCAGGCGCAGCTCTGTTTCACGCCGGCGTTCGCGGTATTTGGAAACACCCGCGGCCTCCTCCAGAAATACGCGCAGCTCCTCCGGCTTGGCCTCGATGACGCGGGAAATCATGCCCTGCTCGATGATTGCATAGGCACGACTGCCCAGCCCCGTCCCAAGGAAAATGTCCGCTACGTCACGACGGCGCACATGCACGTTGTTGATGTAATAGGACGAATTGCCATCGCGTTCCAGCATGCGCTTGACCGAAATCTCGGCATAGCTCGACCACTGCCCTGCGGCCTTGCCCAGACTGTTGTCGAATACCAGTTCGACAGTCGCACGGTTGACCGGCTTGCGATCGCCCGAGCCGTTGAACAGCACGTCCTGCATGGTCGCGCCGCGCAAATGCTTGGCTGAGGTCTCTCCCAGCACCCAGCGTACCGCGTCAATGATGTTGGATTTGCCGCAGCCATTGGGCCCGACGACGCCGATCAGCTGTCCCGGGACGGGGATATGGGTGGGATCGACAAAGGACTTGAAACCGGCGAGGTTGATTTGCTTGAGGCGCAAGGTGCTGTTCTGCCAAGAAAAAGTTGTGTAACGAAGCCAAACAGTTACAATTCAGCGCGCATTTTAACTGAATTGACCCAATAAATAGATACTGGATACCGGCCGCACATGACTACGCAGCCCTCCCGCCGGCTGGAAACTTTTGCCAATCCGGCGCCCGCGCGCGATTTCCGGATTCACATGGAAATTCCGGAGTTTACGTGTCTGTGCCCGAAAACCGGCCAGCCCGATTTCGCGACGCTGATACTCGATTACGTCCCCGACAGGCTCTGCATCGAGCTCAAAAGCCTCAAACTCTACATCTGGTCATTCCGCAACGAAGGCACTTTCCACGAAGCGGTGACCAATCGCATGCTCGATGATTTCGTGCGCGCCATCAAACCCCGTTACATGCAGCTGACTGCGCGGTTTTACGTGCGCGGCGGCATATTTACAACCGTCAGTGTCCGCCATGTCAAACGCGGCTTCAAAGTGGTCAACGTGCCGGAACTGCCGCTGCTGGACCCCGACAAACCGGTCCGCTGACCTGGCTGTGCGGCGAAACCGGAATTGCCCGCGCCACCTCCTGCAAAGCGCGCCTGCAATCAGGCGCATCCTGAAAATTACGCTATCAGTCCTCCGTTGAACCCACGTCTAGACCTGCTGCAAAGCTATCCGTTTCAGCGCCTCAGCGACTTGTTGTCCGGTCACCAGCCGCCGTCCGGCCGCTCCCCGGTCAGTCTGCACATCGGCGAGCCCAAACATCCGACGCCGGCTTTCATCCGCGAGGCATTGGCCGGCAATCTAGACGGTTTGTCGAATTACCCGGCAACGCTGGGCAGCGACACGCTGCGGCAGGCCATCGCGCAGTGGATCGCGCAACGCTACGGTATTCCGGCACCGGATGCGGCGACACAGATCCTGCCGATCAACGGCAGTCGCGAGGGCCTGTTTGCCTTTGCCCAGGCAGTAATCGACAATCGCCGGCCGGATCCCGTGGTGGTGTGCCCGAATCCGTTTTACCAGATCTATGAGGGTGCGGCGCTGCTCGCGGGCGCGCACCCGGAATTCATCCACACTCTCCCCGGCAACGGATATGCCTACGATCCCGGCCAGCTTCCCGAAGCGGTATGGCGCCGGGTGCAGCTGATTTATGTCTGCTCACCCGGCAATCCCACGGGGAAAGTGCTGACGCTGGCGGACTGGAAAACAATTTTCGAGTACGCCGACCGCCATGAGTGCGTCATTGCGGCCGACGAGTGTTATTCGGAGATCTACTTCGATGAAAAGCACCCGCCGCTGGGCGCATTGGCAGCTGCGGCGCAGCTCGGCCGCAGCGACTATCGCAACCTCGTGGTGTTTTCCAGTCTGTCCAAGCGTTCGAATGTCCCCGGCATGCGCTCGGGATTCGTCGCCGGTGATGCCGCAGTCTTGAAAAAGTTTTATCTGTATCGTACCTATCACGGTGGCGCGATGAGCCCGCCGGTGCAGGCCGCGAGCATCGCTGCGTGGCAAAATGAAGCGCATGTCGTGGAGAACCGCGCCCTGTACCGGGAAAAATTCAAAGCTGTCATCGAAATCCTGCGCCCCGTGCTCCCGGCGGAATGGCCTGACGCGGCGTTCTATCTGTGGCTGCGAACGCCGATTGACGACGTTGACTTCACCCGCCGCCTGTATGCTGCGGAAGGTGTCAGCGTCCTGCCCGGCAGTTACCTGGCACGCGAGGCGCGCGGCATCAATCCCGGTACCGGCCGCGTTCGCATTGCGCTGGTTGCCAGTCCGGCGGAATGCGCGGATGCCGCACAGCGCATGCGCCGGTTCACGGCTGCACTATGACAAAATCATGCTAACTACATTGCCGTAATCAAAGGAACACACATGAACAAGCTGCAGAGCACCATCGAACAGGCCTGGGAGAACCGCGCCGCACTGTCCCCGGCGGATGCGCCCGCCGACGTCCGCAAGGCGGTTGACGAAACCATCGCCCTGCTGGATGCCGGCACGCTGCGCGTAGCGGAAAAACGCAATGGCCAGTGGCAAACCAACGAATGGGCGAAGAAGGCCGTGCTGCTGTCGTTCCGGCTGCAGGACAATGTGGTCATGAGCGACGGTTGCACACGTTACTTCGACAAGGTTGCGCCGAAATTTGCCAGCTACGACGAAGCGGCATTCAAGGCCGGCGGATTCCGGGTGGTTCCGCCGGCAGCGGCAAGACGCGGCGTATTCATCGCCAGGAACGTGATCCTGATGCCGTCCTTCGTCAACATCGGCGCGTACGTTGATGAAGGGACCATGGTCGATACCTGGGCTACGGTGGGTTCGTGCGCCCAGATCGGCAAGAACGTGCATCTATCGGGCGGAGTGGGCATCGGCGGCGTGCTCGAGCCGCTGCAGGCCAATCCGACGATCATCGAGGACAATTGTTTTATCGGCGCGCGCTCTGAAATCGTGGAAGGCGTCGTGATCGAAGAAGGATCGGTCATTTCGATGGGTGTATTCATCGGTCAGAGTACAAAAATCTATCACCGCGAAACCGGAAAAGTACTGTATGGCCGGGTGCCTGCGGGCTCGGTCGTCGTTTCGGGATCACTCCCTTCCGCAGATGGAAAATGCAATCTGTATTGCGCCGTCATCGTCAAGCAGGTCGACGCCAAGACCCGGGCCAAGACCAGCATCAACGACCTGTTGCGCAGCGCCGAATAAGCGCGCTTTGCAAGGACGGCTATACTTGGGATACTAGCCGGCACGATGCCCTGACCGGGCACAAACGGGGGGATGCACCATGTTCGTCACACCGCTTTTTAAACTGATGTCCGACAAACAGGCTTCGGACATGTTCTTCACTGCCGGCGCGCCGATCCAGATCAAGATCAACGGCACCGTGATGCCGATCAACAGCCAGCTGCTCGATCCTGCGCAGGTCAAGAAAATCAGTTATGAACTGATGACCGAAGCTCAGATCAAGGAATTTGAAACCGGGCATGAAATGAATTTTGCCCAGAGCGCGGGTGAACTCGGCAATTTCCGGGTCAACATTTTTCATCAGAAAAATACCGTCGCAATGGTCATCCGCTTCGTCAAGCCGGATGTGCCGGCGATCGAAACACTGGGGTTGCCGCCGATCCTGAAGGAAGTGATCATGGAAAAGCTCGGGCTGATCCTGATCGTCGGCTCCACCGGATCCGGTAAATCGACCACGATGGCGTCGATGATCGATTTCCGCAATGCCACCAAGAGCGGCCATATCCTCACCATCGAAGATCCGGTCGAATTCATTTTCAAGCACAAGAAATCCATCGTCAACCAGCGCGAAGTGCGTGTTGACACCCACAGCTACGAAGCCGCGCTGATCAGCGCAATGCGCGAAGCCCCCGACCTGCTGATGGTCGGCGAGATCCGCGACCGCGAGACGCTGCAAAGTTCATTGCTGTTCGCGCAGACCGGGCACCTGTGCATGTCCACGCTCCATGCCAACAACAGCTACAACGCCTTGAACCGCATCATCGGATTTTTCCCGCGCGACGCCCGCGAAAGCCTGCAGGCGGACCTGTCGATCGCGTTGAGGGCCGTGATTTCGCAGCGCCTGGTCAAAACCGTCGACGGCAAGCGCGTGGCCGCGGTGGAAGTCATGCTCAACACCAAGCACATCCAGGAACTGATCAAGACCGGCGAGATCAACCAGATCAAGGACGCCATGGAACAGAGCCTGTCACCGGGCTCAAAAACCTTCGAGCAGGCGCTGTTCGACCTCTACCGATCCGGGCGGATCAGCATGGACGAAGCGCTGGCCAACGCCGATTCCCCGAGCAATCTGCACAATTTGATCAGTAATGCTCCGACGGCCACCGGTGCCTCGAAAACC
>JAOUIN010000251.1 GCA_029883965.1 Betaproteobacteria bacterium | reverse complement strand
GGCCCAGAATCAAGGCGCCGGCATCGCTGTCTGAAGATTATCACGGCACCCCGATGGCACGGGTCAAACCCGGCCGGTTCCGGAGACGGCGCGTTACCGCTGAGCGGGAATGGTGTCGTAAAAAAATTCGCGCATCATGAATTCCTCGAGTCCTTCGTTGTCCAGGGCGCGGGCTGAAAGTGTGAGACGACGCCCCAGCCGCTGCGATTCCCACAGGAAATCCTCCTGCGATTCTTCGCGAATGATGGCGATCATCTTGCGCACCACGGCAACCCGGATGTCACTGTTGTTGCCCCGCTGAACCTCGATCAGCTGCTTGATATTGCGTCCGATGTCCTTGTTCCAGCCATAGAACAGAAACTCCGCGTGATCGACGGTCACGCGCTGGATTTGAAACATGCCGCCGCCCTGCCGCGGGTCGTAGCCGAAAGTCTGGTCGCGCGATGAACCGAGATTGCCGGCAATGATGCGTTTGGAGCGTGCGTCGTCATTCTCGCCCGGAGCGGGAGACGTCGGTTCACCCCGGGCGCGGCGGCGCGCTTCGATGTAGGACGCCAGATCGCCTGTAATCGCAGGGGGTGCGGGCTTGGGCGCGGCAACAGGCGGCGGAACGTTCGGCGCAACTGGCACGGGCGATCGGGCCTCGGGCGATGGCTTGTTGAGTGCGATCACCGGGGGCGGCGGGCGGGGCAGTGCCTTGGGTCGCTGCGCCTGCAGTGCTGGTTTGGACGATGGTTGCGGCGGGGTCGCGTCGAACGCCGGCGCCGGCGGTGACGGAGGCATCAGCCTGAGCGTCAGCGGTGAGCTTACCTCGGCGGCGCCTTTACCCATCCCCGGCAGCCGTACCGAAAACGGCGGCAGCCGCCACAGCAGTGCGATATGCAGCAGTATCGACACCGCGACGGCTACCCAGATCCTGGGTATCACCATGCCATCATGCCTGTTGCGAAAGTCGTCGATCCGGTCGTTCATCAGTCCGTATTACCATGCTGCGAGGGAATTTCCCGGGTAAGCAGTTGAAAGGGCCCGGCTCGCAATGATCGCGGACTATATCGCGTCTGAGCCTCTTGTTTCAGCGTCGAGAAGTTCCAGGGCCCTTCAAGCCCCTAATTGACGTCGAAAAACCGGCCAGGTTTGCGCCAGATGCCGTCCAGACGGTGTCGTTGTTCCCGCAGTGGCCGTTAGGCCAGTCAGCGAGGGTCAGGGCATCCGGAATTTTCGCACTGCCGACTCGTTCCAGCGCAGGCCGTTGCCCGGCTGATCAACGGGAACGGCATGTCCGTCCACGATGCGCAGCGGCTGCTCAACAACGGCGTTGATCCAGTCCACGTATTCGAGCCAGTGTGCGGTCGGCGTTGCCGCGAGCAGGTGCGCGCTGACTTCCGGGTAGAGGTGTGATGACATCTTGATTCCGGCGGATTGCGCAAGGCGCGCGGCACGCTGCCAGCCGGTGACGCCGCCGATGCGCTCCAGGTCCGGCATCACAACGTCGCAGGCGTTTGCGGCCAGCGCTTTTTCCATGTCGTACACCAGCGAGAAGTTCTCACCGATCTGCACCGGCGTGTCGATGGCCGCCGCAAGTTTCGCGCAGCCCGCGTAATCGTCATGACGGATCGGCTCTTCAATCCAGCAGACGCCTTCGCCGTCGAGCGCGCGGCCCCGCGCCAGCGCCTCGTCTACGCAGAGCGCCTGGTTGTAGTCGGTCATGATCAGGATGTCGTCTGGCAGGCGTTTGCGCACGGCACGCACGGCCGCAATATCTTCCGCCAATGTCGCGTAGCCCAGCCGCAGTTTCATCGCCCGAAATCCGCCGGCCAGCAGTTTTTCGGCTTCGTCGGCCACTGCCGCGGGGCTCATCAGCCCGAGCCCGCAACTGTTGTACGCGGGGATCGGCCGCGACGCCGCGCCGAGGTAGGTTGCCAGCGGGAGACCTGCTGCGATGGCCTGCGCGTCCCAGCCGGCGATGTCGACCATCGCCATGGCCATGCGTACAATGCCCTGCACGCCGATCAGCGTGTAGCGTTTGGTCAGCTTGTCCCATACCGCGGCGGGATCGAGCACATCACCGCGGACAGCGCTGACCGCATCGTCCAGCATGTGCACGATTGCTGCCGCCGCGGCGGGCGTATAGCAGAACTGCCACGCCCGCCCGGTAATCCCTTCTTCGGTCTCGAGGTCCAGCAGCAGCAGCGGCGCCTCGCGCACAATCGCCGCGCTGGTGCCCAGCGTGTATGTCATCGGCAGTATTACCGGTACCGCGCGCACTGCGCGGATCGTCAGCCTGGAGTGTTGCATGTCAGTCGCGCTTGCGGCCGCCAGCGTGCAACGCCAGCACGTCCCATACCGCGCGATTGACCGGCGTGGGCACCTCCACCTGTGCGCCCAGCGTCACCACGCCGCCTGACAGCCATTCGACTTCGAGCGGATTGCCTGCTTCGAGATCGTGATGCATCGACGAACTCATATCCGGCGATACGGAATCGGCAAACGCCAGCCGTTCGTCCGCATAATTCTCCGGAAGCGCGACACCGTGCGCCCGGCCCACGGCCACGACTTCCTTCATCAGGTCGTGCAGGAACGTGCGTGTCTGCGGATTGCTGCGGATCGGTCCGATGGGCATGCGCATGGTCGTGGTGGTGCCGGAAAGGCCGACGAGAAACGTGTATTTCTCCCACAGCGTGCGGCGGATGTCGGTGGACAGCTCCGCCTGCAACCCGGCCTTGAGCGCGAATTTCAGCAGGGTCTCGGCGCGAGCCGAGCGCGAACCGTCGTACTCACCGAAAAAAAGTTTCTGCAGCTTACCCACCTGTTTGATCACGCCGGGACGCGCGATGCGGGTCGCGACGTAACCGACGCCGCCCATGACCGCCTTGTCGCCGAAGATGCGGCGCAGGATGTCGTCCTTGATCACACCGTTCTGCAGCGACAGCACGGCGGTGTCGGGACCGACAATGGGCTTGATCGCCATTGCCGCCGATTCGATATCCCACAGTTTCACGCCCACCAGCACCAGATCCACCGGCCCGATGCCGGCCGGATCGTCGGTCGCCTTGACCTTGGGCAGGTGGATGTTGCCTTCGGTTTCATTCTCGATCAGCAGGCCGTGCTCGCGCATCGCCGCAAGATGTTTGCCTCGGGCGATAAAGGTGACATCGGCACCGGCATGCGCCAGCTTCCCGCCGAAGAAACCGCCGACGCCACCCGAACCCATTGCTGCAATTTTCATGAAAACATTCCGATCCGTTGTGGATTGATATTTGCATCACGCCGCATCAGCGTGAAGCCCGCATCACCGCGGTGGCAGCACCACCGGCTGGCCGTGCGGCGTGGCGCGTGCAGCCGCGTCCCAGTCCTGCACGCGCTGCTCCAGGTCGTGCGCCGGCACGATGTCCTTGGCAACGACGAGTTTTTCGAGCGCGGCGAGCCAGTGTTCATAATAATGGCTGCCGTCGTCGGGTTCGCCTCGCGCCGCCGCGGCCGCAAGTTCCGCTGCCAGCGCTGCCGCCCATTCGTTCCACGTAAACACGCCGGCGCCGTGCAGCGACAGCATCATCGCAAAAGCCTGCGCTTCCCATGGCGCCTTGAACACCGGGCCGGCGTCATCGCGCGGCAGGGCGGGCAGGGCGTCGAGGTCGGCGTCAGGCGGGATCGAGGTGGTCATCCCACAGATTCACATAAACGCTGTCGCGCGCGGCAGCGGAGTCGCCCCACAACTCACGCGCGGCAAAGCGCACGCTGTAGAGA
>JAOUIN010000032.1 GCA_029883965.1 Betaproteobacteria bacterium | reverse complement strand
GGAACGGAGACAGTGAATGACACGGACTGGCATTGCTGGTGAAGGCGTTTCTGCAGGAGCAGCGTCGTCTCGACACCAATGCGCAGAATCTGCAACAGAAACTCGATGCGCTGCTGACGCTGGAGCGCAACATGACTGGGCGCGACAGCAACGCGACACGGAAGCGGTGAATATGGCAATGCAGGAACCGGGCAGGACGCAGGGAAATTTACAGGGCGGTGCGCAGGTGCTGGTGGTCGATGATGACCCGGGCCTGCTGCGCCTGATGCAATTACGGCTGGAGGCAGCGGGTTACGGCGTGACGACCGCCGACAGCGGCGAGCGTGCGCTGGCGCAGCTTGCCGTAGCACGGCCGCGGGTGGTGGTCACCGATCTGCAGATGGGCGGCATGGACGGCATTGCGTTGTTTGAGGCAATCCGCGCCGAGAATGCGGCGCTGCCGGTAATCATTCTTACCGCGCATGGCACGATTCCCGATGCGGTTGCAGCGGTCAAGGGCGGCGTGTTCGGATATCTGACCAAGCCTTTTGATGCAAAAGCGCTGCTGGTGGAAATCGAGCGCGCGCTGGCGGTTTCGGGCGCGCCGAATGCCGCGGGTGTCGACGACGGCACCTGGCGCAGCGCGATCATCACGCGCAATCCGGCGATGGAGGAAGTGCTGGCCAAGGCGCGTCTGGTATCCGCGGGTGACGCCGCGATCCTGATCCGGGGCGAGTCGGGTACCGGCAAGGAACTGCTGGCACGTGCAATTCATGCGGCAAGTCCGCGCAGCGACCGCCCGTTTGTGGCCATCAACTGCGGTGCGATTCCAGAGCCGCTGCTCGAATCGGAACTGTTCGGTCACGTGAAGGGCGCGTTCACCGGTGCAGTGCGCGAGAACAGCGGCCTGTTTCTCGCCGCCAACGGCGGCACGCTGCTGCTCGATGAAATCGGCGACATGCCCGCGGCATTGCAGGTCAAATTGCTGCGCGTGCTGCAGGAAAAACAGGTCCGCCCCGTCGGCGGCATGCAGCATGCGCAAATCGATGTCAGGGTCATCTCGGCAACGCACCGTGATCTCGAGGCTGAGATGGCGGCGGGTAATTTCCGCGAGGATCTGTACTACCGCCTGAAGGTTGTGACGCTGACATTGCCGTCGCTGTCGGAGCGGCGTGAGGACATCCCGCTGCTGGCGGGACATTTTCTGAATGAGATCGGTGATCGTTACAAGAAGCAAGTCAGCGGCTTGTCGCCGGAGGCCATCGAGCAGCTGGTGGCCGCGGCCTGGCCTGGCAATGTGCGCCAGCTCTACAACGTCATTGAGCAATCCGTTGCGCTGGCGACCACACCGCTGATACCGGCCAACCTGGTGCAGCAGGCGATACAGCGCGAACAGACCGAGCTCGCATCGTTCGAGCAGGCGCGGCGCAAATTCGAGCGGGACTACCTCGCGCAGTTGCTGAAGATCACCGAGGGCAATGTGACGCAGGCGTCGCGACTGGCCAAACGCAACCGCACCGAGTTTTACAAGCTGCTGCAGCGCCACAAGCTTGATCCGCGATTGTTCAAACCGCAGCGGGTGTGAGCGGCAGGGCGTCGTGGTTTGCAGACTGCCGAAGCGCTGTTAAAACAGCGGCTTAAGTCATGAAATACCGTTGCCGTCGCCAATCGGCGACGGCCGCTGATCGAGTGTATATCGTAACATATTGTTTTTAATCATATTTTTGTCTGGCACCGCTCTTGCGTGGTTTTGCGTTGAAATCGAGCGACGGGTCGATGACCGATCGCGCCGCCCGGTCCCGAATGTGAACAACGGAGAACTGCGATGACGTCAAGCCATGCCAGGCAGGAGCCGGTCGCGAAACCGGTACCGCCCATGCTCTATCCCACGCTGGTGATTGCCGGGATCGCCGTGATTATCGCCAGCATGCTGGGCATTGCGGCAATGACCGGTTTGCTGTCCCAGGCGCAGTCGCAGCCGGTGAGCAACCCGCAGGAAGCGCCTGCCGCATCCGGGCAGGCGCAACAGCCGGACAAGGCGGTGCAGCGGACGACGGAACCCGCGGCCGTCAGGTCTGCCGGGAGCAAAACGGCCGCGCCCGCGACCGTGGCAGGCGCCGCACGCTGTGATAATTGCGGTGTTGTCGATACCATACGCGCCGTCGAAACCAAAGGTCAGGGATCCGGTGTCGGTGCCGTGGCCGGTGGTGTCGTTGGCGGCATACTTGGCAACCAGGTTGGCGGCGGCCGCGGGCGCACCGCAATGACCGTGGTCGGCGCAGGAGCCGGTGCTTACGCCGGGCACGAACTGGAAAAAAACATGAACAAGAGTGTGAGCTACGAAATCCGTGTACGCATGGATGACCACAGCATTCGTACGTTCCGTAGTCCCGAGCCTGACGTGGGTGTCGGGCAGCGCGTCAAGGTCCGCGACGGACGACTCGTGCGTGCCGGTTGATGCCCGACGCGATGATGATGACGGTGACGCGCGTGCTGGCAGGAACGCTGATTGCGGTAGTGCTTGCGGCATGCGGCACTCACGGTAAGCCCAGACAATTCAATCTCGCCGGTTACTCGGCTGCATACAAGAACGGCCATGCCGACGGCTGCAAGTCGGTGAGTGGAAGCATGCATCGCGACAGCCAGCGCTACAAATCCGACGCTGATTACATGATGGGCTGGAACGACGGACACAGCGTCTGCAAGTGAAGAAGATTGCCGGTCAGCTGCCGGGCAACCCGGTGTCAGGATGAGAGTGAGGCGTTCAGAGTCAGCCAGTAGCTGCGGATTTGCAACACGGTATTGATGTAGTTTTCATAGGCGACAGGCTTGATTACATAGCTGTTGCAGCCCAGGCGATGGCACGGTGAGACGTCACGGGGTTCGCCCGAGGACGTGAATACCACCACGCAAAGGCGCCGCGTGCGGTCGTTGTCGCGGATCTGCCGCAACACTTCGGTGCCGTCGAGTTTCGGCAGTTTGAGGTCGAGCAGAACCAGGTCGGGCAGTTTTTTCATCGTCTGCAGGGATGCCAGCGCCGCGGTACCGTCCCGCGCGACCGTGATCTTTGTGTCCCAGTTGCCACGGCTCAATGCGCGCCGGGTCAGGGATTCGTCGTCCGGATTGTCCTCTACCAGCGGGATGTAACGCCGGATCAAGCCGGTTTGACTGCGACGGATTCGGGTTGAAGCTGCCAGACGGCGTGTTGCTGTAGGAATCGGCCGAATTCGGCCGCGGCTACCGGTTTGCTGATCAGGTAACCCTGCATCAGGTCACACCCAAGTCTGCGAAGTAAATTGGCTTGCGCCGGGGTCTCCACGCCTTCGGCAACCACGCTCAGACGCAGGCTGCGTCCCATCGCGATAATGGCATGGGTGATGGCAACGTCGTCGGTATTGGCCGGGACATCCTGGATGAATGAGCGGTCGACCTTGATGGTGTTCACCGGGAAGCGCCTGAGGTAAGCAAGCGACGAATAACCGGTGCCGAAATCGTCGATTGCGAGCTGCACGCCTACCGCACGCAGTTCACTCAGGATGGCGGCGGCACGGTCCGGGTTGTCCATGACCATGCTTTCGGTGATTTCCAGCTCCAGGCTTTCCGGTGCCAGTCCGCACTCCTTGACGATGCGCCGCACATCGGCGACCAGTTCGCTCTGCGCGAATTGGCGCGGTGACAGATTCACCGCAATGCGGAACCCGCGCATGCCGGCGTCCTGCCAGCACCGGGCTTCGGTGCAGGCCTGTTGCAATACTTTGCGGCCGATGGGCACGATCAGCCCCGTTTCCTCGGCCAACGGAATGAATTTTTCGGGGGCTATCATGTCGGCGCCGGGACGATTCCAGCGCAGCAAAGCCTCCGCGCCAATGACGCGACCGGTGGCGACTTCAACCTGCGGCTGGTAATGCACGATAAACTCATTGCGCTCAACTGCCTGACGCAACGAGCGTTCGAGTGTGACGTACTCGGTCGCGCGCGCGTTCATCTGTGGCGAATGAAACTGGAAGTTGTTCTTGCCCTGGTCCTTGGCGCGGTACATCGCAAGTTCGGCGTTACGAAGCAGCGACGCGGCATCGGGGCTGTCGCTGGGGTAGGTGCTGATGCCGATGCTGGCCGAAAGATGATAGTCCTCACCGTTGAGGTGATAAGGCCGGGCCGCCGCATCGAGCACCCGGGTTGCGGCAGCGCGCGCAGCCTCCGGATCGTCGAGATCACGCATCAGCGCGGCGAACTCATCACCGCCAAAACGGGAAATCAGGTCGGATTCACGCAGGCACTGCCGTAGCCGTGCGGTGACTTGGCGCAACACCTCGTCGCCGCCGTCGTGGCCCGCTGTGTCGTTGATCAGTTTGAAGCGATCAAGATCAATAAACAGCAAGGCCATCGGCTTGTTTTCGCGGTTGGCGTCGAGCAGAGCCTGTTCGAGCAATTGCCGGAAGAGCAGGCGATTGGGCAGGCCGGAGAGTTCGT
Organism: Betaproteobacteria bacterium; assembly: GCA_029883965.1. GTDB lineage: Bacteria > Pseudomonadota > Gammaproteobacteria > Burkholderiales > SG8-41. The sequence goes on along the minus strand of JAOUIN010000032.1, from coordinate 10,786 downwards.
CAAAATGAGTCAACTGCCACAACCGTTCGGCCGAGCGTGTCCGCTCGCTGATGTCGCGGATGACGATGGTGAACTTCGATTCGTCGTTGACTGTCATCCCGCTCGCCCTGATTTCCACTGGAATGCTGTGGCCGTCGCGGGTGCGGGCCTGGGTCTGCAGATTCACTGGGTCGATCGAGGCGCCGCGGGTGGGCGCAAACAGAGCATCTTCGAAGCCGGTGCTGGCTGCATCGGTATGCAGCAGTTCACTGAACTGCATACCATGCAATTCCGGCGTGGCGTAGCCAACAAGGCTGGACAGTGCGGGGTTGGCGAACTCGACTTTGCCATCGAGATCGACTACGGCGATGCCGTCGGCAGCAGTGTTGATGATGGAATTGAGCAGTGCTTGATTGGCCTGCAGGCTCTGCGCTGCCAATTGTGCAGAGCGGCGGGTATCGGCATCGCCCAGTTCGCGAACTACGACTGCACCCAGCCGACGCAGGCTTTGTTTCATGACGAAATCCTGCGCACCATTTCGCATTGCAGCGACGGCAGTTTCTTCGCCTATGGCACCGGACAGGATGATGAAGGGGTGTCCGGATCATGTGTTTTGACCATCGCTAGCGCTGACAGGCCGTCGAACTGCGGCAGGTTGCAATCGCACAGCACGACATCCCAGGATTGCTGTTCCAGCAATTGGGCCAGGTCATCACGGGTCCATACGCGCTGGGAGTTAATGTTCAAGCCGCTGCTTTTAAGCGATGCGAGGATCAACGCGGCGTCGGCCTCGTCGTCCTCGACCAGCAGTAAACGCGTGGCTGCGCTCATCACAGGCGCTCTTGAAAACATGCAGCCATGGCGACAGCAGAGCCTTGCGGATGCATGCAATTAAATTTCATGGCTAATCAGTATAACCCACGGTAATTGAAGACCCCGGGCTCATGTCCGGCGCAAATGCCTACCGGCAATACAAGGCGTTCAGCCCTTGACGCGGCTGATGCGGACGACCTCCGGGATCCTGCGCAGATCGCGGACGATACGCGCAAGATGCATGCGGTTCATGACCTGCACCGTAAAGCGCATGCCGGTATAAGTGCCGCCGTCCTCGGGGTCGACGGCGACATTCTGGATATTGGATTCGGCGGCGGCGATTTCGGCGGCGACCTTGGCCAGCACGCCGCGCTGGTTGGCGACGACGAGGCGGATGCCGACGTCGAACAGTTTCGTCGGGCTGGCGTCCCATTGCACGTCGAGCACCCGCTCCGGGTCCCGGTGGCTCTTGGCGATGACCGGACAGTCGTGGGTGTGCACCACCATGCCCTGGCCCTTGCTGATGATGCCGATGATGGGGTCCCCGGGGATAGGCCCGCAGCAGCGTGCAAACTGCACCGCGAGGCCTTCGGATCCGCGCACGACCACGGCGCCTGCCGGACGTGAATCAGGCGGCAGCGGTTCGCCCAGCGCCATCAGCTGATGCGCGACGATGACGGCGAGGCGTTTGCCCAGACCGATGTCAGAGAGAATCTCGTCGCGTGATTTCGCACTCGAATCGCGTACCAGCCGGTTCCATTGCGGGTCGCTGACGTCGCCAAGCGCAGTCTTGAATTTTGCGAGCGCCTGCAGCAGCAACCGTTCGCCGAGTTGCACTGATTCAGCGAAGTGCATGGTCTTCAGGAAATGACGAATGTGGGCGCGCGCCTTGGCCGTGGCCACAAAATTCAGCCACAGCGGATTGGGCTTGGCGTGCGAAGCGGTGATGATTTCGACGCGGTCGCCATTGCGCAACTCGGTGCGCAGCGGCATCAGTTCCTGGTTGATCTTGACGGCAACACAGCGGTTGCCGATATCCGTGTGCACGGCATACGCGAAATCCACTGCGGTGGCGCCGCGCGGCAGGGACATGATCTTGCCTTTGGGCGTGAATACATACACTTCATCGGGAAAGAGGTCGACCTTGAGGTGTTCGAGAAACTCCACCGAGTCGCCCGACTCCGATTGCATTTCAAGCAGGCTCTGCAGCCACTGATGGGTTTTCTTCTGCAGTTCCGACAAAGAGGTATTGGAGCTCTTGTAGAGCCAGTGCGATGCAACGCCGGCCTCGGCAATCTTGTGCATTTCCGCGGTGCGGATCTGGATTTCGATCGGGCTGCCGAACGGGCCGAACAGCGTGGTGTGCAGGGACTGGTAGCCGTTGGCCTTGGGGATTGCAATGTAGTCCTTGAACTTGCCCGGGATCGGCTTGTAAAGTCCGTGCAGCAGGCCGAGCGCGACGTAACAGGATGTGGTGTCCTTGACGATGATGCGGAAACCGAACATGTCATGCACCTGCGCAAATGACAGGTGTTTTTCGCGCATCTTGCGGTACACCGAATGCAGGTGTTTTTCACGGCCCTGTACCTGCACCTCCAGTCCATTTTCGCTCAGCCGCCGCTCGATGCTTTCGAGTACCTTGGTGACAACCTCGCGGCGGTTGCCGCGGGCCGTGCGTACCGCTTTTGTCAGGACGCGGAAGCGGTCGGGAAACAGGTGCTGGAACGACAGGTCGGCCATTTCCTGGTAAAGGCTGTTCAGTCCCAGGCGGTTGGCAATCGGCGCATAAATCTCGAGGGTCTCACGCGCGATGCGCTGGCGCCGCTGCAGGTCCACGGCGTCCAGTGTACGCATGTTGTGCAGGCGGTCCGCGAGCTTGATCAGCATTACGCGCACGTCACGAGCCATGGCCAGCAGCATCTTGCGGAAGTTTTCGGCCTGCGCTTTTTCCTGCGTATCGAACTTGATGCGGTCGAGCTTGGATACACCGTCGACCAGTTCGGCGACCGGCTTGCCGAACTGCTCGGCAATTTCGTTTTTTGTGATCTCCGTGTCCTCCACGACATCGTGGAGCAACGCGGCGGTCAGTGCCTGGGAATCAAGATGCCATTTCGCCAGTATGTTGGCGACTGCCAGCGGATGCGCGATGTAAGGCTCGCCGGATTTGCGGAACTGCCCGTGATGGGCTGATTCGCTGAATTGGTATGCCGCCTGGATCTGTGCCAGGTCTTCGGGCTTGAGATAGGCCGACCACTCCTCGAACAGGGCGGGGGGCAGCGCGGGGACGGTGCGGGCAGGAGCAGTCATGCGTCCAGTGTGGAGCGCCCGCGATCAGTATTCTCACCCCCGTCGGAGGCGGACACCGACGGTCAGGTCGGGCTTTTGTTGAGGATTTCCGTGCCGTATTTCCCGGCCGCGAGTTCGCGCAGTGCGATGACTGTCGGCTTGTCACGTGTTGCGTCTATCATCGGCTGTGCGCCGTTTGCCAGTTGCCGTGCGCGGTACGTTGCCGCGAGGGACATTTCAAAACGGTTGCTTATGATTTTTATGCAGTCGTCTACGGTAATGCGGGCCATGTTTGCTCTGCCTGTTTTTGAGTCTGAGTTAAGTGTGTCTATCTGAGTCGGTCGATCAGTGCGGCATGCCGGGACAGCTGGCGTACGGTGCGCAGACGTTCCGCGCGGACAATGTCCTGCAGTTCACCTGCGGCGACCCGGAATTCGCTATTGATAATAACATAGTCGAAGTCCGCAACGTGGGCGATTTCCTCGCGAGCATTGGTCAAACGTCGGGCAATGACATCCGGCGCATCCTGCGCGCGCGCGTTGAGCCGGTGCAACAGCGCGTCAAATGAAGGCGGCAACACAAAAATGCTGATCGCAGCGGGCATCAACCGGCGCACCTGGGCGGCGCCCTGCCAGTCGATTTCCAGCACGATATCGGTGTCTGCGGCGAGTTGCTCCCGGACCCACCGGCCCGATGTGCCGTAGCAGTTGCCGTGAACGCGGGCCGATTCCAGGAAATCCCCCGCCTGGTCCATGTGCTCGAAGGTTTCGGGCGATACGAAATGGTAGTGCTGGTGATCGATTTCCCCGGATCGCGGCGGACGCGTCGTGTACGAAACGGACAGGCGGATGTGCGCGTCGTTTTCCAGCAGCGCCGCAACCAGGCTGGTTTTGCCGGCGCCGGAGGGCGCGCTGACGATGTAGAGATTGCCGCTCATCCGTTACTCGATGTTCTGGATCTGCTCGCGCATCTGTTCGATCAGCAGTTTCAGATCCATCGCTACGCGGGTCACTTCGATATCCGCCGATTTCGAACCCAGGGTGTTGGCTTCACGGTTGAGTTCCTGCATCAGGAAGTCGAGGCGCTTGCCGGAAGCGCCGCCCTTGCCGAGTATGCGCTGCAGCTCGTCGAGGTGGGTGGCCAGCCGGGACAGTTCCTCGTCGACGTCGATTTTGTTGACGAACAGCGCAATTTCCTGGCGCACGCGTTCGTCGTCGGCCGAGACCAGCGCTTCCTTCAGTCTTGCGTTCAGTTTTTCCTGGAATGCCGCGATGATTCCCGGCATGCGCGGCTGCACCAGTGCGATGCGGTCGCGCATTTCCGCAGCGCGTTCCAGGATGACCGTTGCGAGTTTCCCGCCTTCCCGTTCTCTGGCTGCGATGAAATCCTGCAGCGCAGTGCGCATCAGTTCCACCGCAGTTTCGCGCAGTTCGTCCACCGGCAACTCATCAGTGCCAAGCATGCCGGGCCAGCGCAAGAGATCGGCTACCCCAAGCGGGCGCGCCTCGGGCAGCGCGGCCTGCGCCTGAGCGTTCAGGGCAAGCACCTGGGTCAGTACCGTCGGGTCAAGTCCGCTGCCGCCCTGCGTATCACTGCGCCGTGCGTAGGCCACGCGACATTCGATCTTGCCCCGCGTCGCCACAGCAGAAATCGATTCGCGCAGGGCCTGCTCGGCCGGACGCAGTTCGTCGGGCATGCGAAACGAGATGTCGAGGTAGCGGTGGTTGACCGAGCGCAGTTCGACGCTGACTGCGCCCCAGGAGAGTTCCCGCGACGCAGTGGCGTATCCGGTCATGCTGTTGATCATCGAACTGCGGCTCATTGCGGGGGGCTTTATAATGAAAACCCGTGAAACATAGCATATCGAAGGAACACCGTGCGACCCAGTCAGCGTAAACCGGATGAGCTGCGTGCCATCCGCATCACCCGTGGATTCACCTGCCATGCCGAAGGTTCGGTACTGATCGAGTTCGGGGCGACCCGGGTGCTGTGCACTGCGAGCGTGCTCGAGAAACAACCCCCGCATCTGCGCGGGACCGAGCGCGGCTGGGTTACCGCCGAATACGGCATGTTGCCGCGTTCCACCAATACACGCACCGACCGCGAAGCGGCGCGGGGCAAGCAGTCCGGCCGTACGCAGGAAATCCAGCGCCTGATCGGGCGATCGCTGCGCGCGGTGGTGAATCTCGACCTGCTCGGGCCGCGCACCATCCAGCTCGACTGCGACGTGTTGCAGGCCGATGGCGGCACGCGAACGGCGAGCATCACCGGTGCCTACGTCGCGCTGTCCGACGCAGTGAATTATCTGCTGCGTGAAAAACGCATCACGGCTACACCGGTACGCGAAGCCGTGGCTGCGGTATCAGTGGGCGTTTATCAGGGCACACCTGTGCTGGACCTCGACTACGCCGAGGACTCGACCTGTGACACGGACATGAACGTGGTGATGACCGCCGGTGGCGGAATGATCGAGGTGCAGGGCACGGCCGAAGGCGCACCGTTCAGCCGCAGTGAAATGCAGGCGATGCTCGACCTGGCGCAGAAAGGCGTAGCGCAACTGGTCGAAGCGCAGCGCGCCGCGCTGGCGTAAGCGGCCGGACGCATGCGCAAACTGGTCATCGCGTCCAATAATCCCGGCAAGCTGCGCGAGATCGCCGCGATATTGTCCCCGCTGGCGATCGAGGTTGTCGCGCAAGGCGCACTGGGTGTCGCAGAGGCGGAGGAACCTCATTGCACGTTCGTGGAGAACGCGCTGACCAAGGCACGCCATGCCAGCCGGGCGACCGGGCTGCCGGCACTGGCCGATGACTCCGGAGTGTGTGTGCATGCGCTGGGCGGGGAGCCCGGTGTGCATTCGGCGCGTTATGCCGATGAGGGTCATGCGACCTGCCGCGAGGAGCAGGATCAGCGCAACAACGACAAGCTGTTGCGGGCACTGACCGGCGCAGCCGATCGCAGCGCACATTACTGTTGCGTCATCGTGCTGGTGCGTCGTGCCGACGACCCGCAACCGCTGATCGCCGAAGCAGAGTGGCACGGAGAGATTCTGGCCCGGCCCCGCGGGGCGGGCGGCTTCGGCTACGACCCGCTGTTTCTGATTCCCGCGCTCGGCAAGACCGGCGCGGAACTGTCGTCGCAGGAAAAAAACCGCGTCAGTCACCGCGGCCAGGCGTTGTCGGTCCTGGTGGCGCGGTTGCAAGCCGAAATGCAGGCATGGACATAAGTGCTATGCAACCGGCGGCACGCCGGCGTGTGTTGACATGACCACCAGCGCGCCGGTAAAGCTGCTGGCGGCACCGCAATTCACGTTGTTGCCGCCATTGTCGCTATATATCCATATCCCCTGGTGTGTGCGCAAATGCCCGTACTGCGATTTCAATTCACACGAAGCGCGCGGGGCTCTGCCCGAAGAGGCCTACGTCGCGGCGCTGATCGCTGATCTTGAAATGGCGCTGCCGCAGGTGTGGGGGCGGCCGGTCCTGACACTGTTTATCGGTGGCGGCACGCCCAGCCTGTTTTCTGTGCGCGCGCTGGATGCGTTGTTGTCCGGTGTGCGCGCGCGCCTGCCGCTGGCCGTCGATGCCGAGATCACGCTTGAAGCCAATCCGGGGACCGTGGAAGCGGAAAAATTTTCCGGTTTCCGCGCGGCCGGTATCAACCGGCTGTCACTGGGCGTGCAAAGTTTCAATGATCGCCATCTTGCTGCGCTCGGGCGCATACATGGCGCGGATGACGCGCGCCGGGCGGCCGAACTGGCGCTGCGCACGTTCGACAACGTCAACCTTGATCTGATGTACGGCCTGCCCGGACAAACGCCGGCCGAGGCGGAAGCGGACATCGCTGCAGCCGTTGCATATGCACCGCAGCATGTCAGCGCCTATCACCTGACCATAGAACCGAACACCTACTTTCACCGCTATCCGCCCGTGGTGCCCGATGACGACATGGCGGCGGACATGCAGACTGCGGTGGAGTCGCAGCTGGCGGCGGCAGGCTACGAACACTACGAGACATCGGCTTTTGCTCGGGCCGGGCGGCAGAGCCGTCATAACCTCAATTACTGGCAGTTCGGTGACTACCTCGGTTTGGGCGCCGGCGCACACGGTAAAATATCGTTTAAAAACAATATATTAAGAGAATCCAGAACGCGACAGCCCAAAGCCTATCTGGAACGCGCCGGCAGCGCGGCAGCCCTGAACGAGCACCGGCAGGTGTCAGTCGCCGAACTGCCGGGAGAATTCATGATGAATGCGCTGCGGCTGCACGCGGGATTCGATATCGGATTGTTTGCGGCGCGCACCGGGATTGAACTGACCGCAGTGCTGCCGCGACTGGACCAGGCAGAAGCGCGTGGTCTGATCATCCGTGATCATCTGCGTATTGTCCCGACCCCGCTGGGGCAGCGTTTTTTGAACGACCTGATCGGCTTGTTCCTCGCCTGACGGCCGGCCGCATGAGCGTTGCGTTTCCGTCATCACGGGCTAGAATAGGCGCGGATTCCGATTCGCAGCGTCCGGTCCGCATGAGGGCGGGCAGGTCACCGGTCCAATACCTATAACGCAATATCCAAAGGAGGTTCAATGGTCAACATTTCGCGCAGCGTCATGGCGTCGCTGGTGGTTGTCGGTGCACTGGCGAGCGGTACCGTACAGGCGCAGGCTTATCCCAATAAACCGGTCCGGTTTGTCGTGACTTATCCGGCCGGCGGCAGCTCGGACGTGATGGCTCGCATCATCGGCAAGAAGCTCACGGAGCTCTGGGGCCAGCAGGTCCTGGTCGAATCGCGGCCCGGTGCGGCGGGTGCGGTGGGCATGGAATACGCTGCCAAACAGGCCCCGGACGGATACACATTTCTGCTCGGTAATTTCGGTCCTGTACTGGCCAATCCGCTGTTGAACAAGGTCAATTACAACGTCGACAAGGATTTCGTACCGGTATCGCAGATCACGCGTGCCGCAAATATCCTGGTCACGCCGAACACATTGCCGGTAAAGAACGTCAGGGAACTGGTTGCGCTGGCGAAAAAGAATCCCGGCATGACTTACGCCACTAGCGGCCCCGGCAGCATGTCGCACCTGATCGGTGAGATGTTCAAACGCATGGCCAAGGTGGATATCACCACGGTGCCGTACCAGGGCGGTGTGTATTCGATCGCGGCGGTGCAGGGCGGACACATCATGATGATGTTTTCCGACGCGCCACCGGTGATGGGCAACCTCAAGGCGGGCAAACTGAAGGCGCTCGCGGTCACCAGTGCGGAACGCACGCCGTTTACGCCGGAGCTGCCAACGCTGGCCGAGGAGGGCATCAAGGGATTTGCCGCAGCCAACTGGTGGGGCATCATGTTCCCGGCCGGTGTGTCGAAGCCGATCATCGACAAGGTGTCGGCGGATCTCGGCCGTGCACTGGCGGACGCGGAGGTCAAGAAAAACCTCGGGATCATGGCGATCGAGGCGGTCTACACGCCGCCCGAGAAGTTCGCAGCCTTCATCCAGTCCGAGCGCAAGCTCTGGGGCGACCTGATCCGTGATGCCAAGATCGGTGGCATTCAGTAACGCGATCCGGATTGTTTTTGGTCACGGCGGCCTGCGGGCCGCCGTTTTTTATTGGTGTTTGCGGAACACGATATCCCAGACGCCGTGGCCGAGTTTCAGCCCGCGGGTCTCGAATTTGGTCTGTGGACGATAGGTTGGGCGTTCGGCATACCCGGCCGCGGTGTTTTCCAGTTCCGGTTCGCTGCCGAGGACAGCGAGTATCTGTTCGGCGTATTCCTGCCAGTCGGTGGCGGTATGAAGATAGCCGCCGGGTTTGAGCCGTGACGCGGCCAGTGCTGCGAATGCGGGCTGTATCAGCCGGCGTTTCTGCTGGCGTTTTTTTGGCCAGGGATCGGGGAAAAAGATGTGCATGCCGTCAAGGCTTGCCGGCGCGATCATACGCTCCAGCACCGCCACGGCATCATGCTGGATGACGCGTACGTTGGTCAGGCCCAGGGCCTCGATCTGCTTGAGCAGGCTGCCTACGCCCGGCGTATGCACTTCGATGCCGACATAGTCCAGATGCGGGTGCGCCGCGGCGATCGCGGCGGTGGTTTCACCCATGCCGCATCCGATCTCAAGGATGTGCGGTGCCTTGCGGCCAAAGATGCCGTCAAGATCGATGACATGATCGCCGTACGGGATTCCGTAACGCGGCAACAGGGTTTCATGCGCACGCTGCTGAGCGTTCGATACCCGGCCCTGGCGTAACACGTAGCTGCGGATCGGCGGATGCGCGGAGTTCATGACCGCCGAGTGTAGCGGGAAAACCGCAGGCGGGGCCGGCTAGTTCTTGCCGATCATGCCGGAGGTCGGCGAACTGGGAGCGGCCGAGTAGAGTTTTTTCGGCATGCGCCCGGCGCGCCACGCTTCCCGGCCGGCTTCGACGGCTTTTTTCATCGCCGACGCCATCAGCACCGGGTCTTTCGCGGTTGCAACCGCGGTATTCATCAACACGGCGTCACAGCCGAGCTCCATCGCAATGGCGGCGTCGGATGCGGTGCCCACGCCGGCATCGACGACGACCGGCACCTTCGCATTCTCGATGATGATCTGCAGATTCCACGGATTGAGGATGCCCATTCCGGATCCGATCAGCGATGCCAGCGGCATCACGGCGACGCAACCTATTTCTTCCAGCTGTTTGGCGATGATCGGATCGTCGGAGGTGTAGACCATGACCTTGAAGCCATCCTTTACCAGTGTTTTCGCAGCGGCGAGCGTGTCAACCACGTTCGGATAGAGCGTTTTCGGATCGCCGAGCACTTCCAGTTTGACCAGGTCGTGGCCGTCCAGCAGTTCGCGCGCCAGTCGCAGCGTACGGACGGCGTCATCGGCGGTGTAACACCCCGCGGTATTGGGCAGCAGCGTGTATCTGGACGGTGGAATGGCTTCAAGCAGGCTGGGCTCATTCGGATTCTGTCCGATGTTGGTGCGGCGTATGGCCACAGTGACGATTTGCGCACCGCTGGCCTCCACGGCCGCCTTCGTCTCAGCGAAATCCCGGTACTTGCCGGTGCCGATCAGCAGACGTGAACTGTAAGATTTGCCGCCGATGATCAGCGGATCGAGATTTTCATTTGGCTTCATGGCGTGTTGCGGTCCGGAACGTTACGGTTATCAAGTGTGCATGGTGCTGCAGGAGCCGGCAATGACTGCGGTCAAGAAAACGCGACTAGCCGCCACCGACCGCGACCACGATCTCGAGATGATCACCATCCTGCAACACACACGTGTCCAAGCGGCTGCGCGGCACGATTTCGCCGTTGCGCTCGATGGCGATGCGCTTGCCTGTCAGATCAAGCGCGCCGATCAGTTCGACACAGGTTAACGCATGATCGAAAGTCCGCGATTCGCCGTTGATTTTCAGTGCAATCATGGTGCCCATAAGCGGTGTTGTACTCGAAAGGTGCCGCAGTTGCCGCTAGAATCGTATTTTACCGTCGGGCGAGTGATTTTTGATCGGTGTTTTTCGGCCGGCGCCGGGTGGAATCATGGATTAACAGCCGCTATGGGCGCGAATTTACCCGATCGACATTACCTGACGCCGCTGTTCGAACCGGCGTCCGTGGCCATTATCGGCGCCAGCGCAAGGACAGGTGCCGTCGGCGCCGTGCTGGTGCAGAACATGCGCGCAGCAGGTTACCGTGGAGCGTTGTTTGGTGTTAACCCCA
>JAOUIN010000250.1 GCA_029883965.1 Betaproteobacteria bacterium | reverse complement strand
TCTTTCTCGTTGTTGCTGGTGATGATCACCAGCGGCCGGTGTTTCGCCTTGATCAGCTCCCGGGTTTCATACACATAGAACTCCATGCGGTCGAGTTCGCGCAGCAGATCATTGGGAAACTCGATGTCGGCCTTGTCCACTTCGTCGATCAGCAGCACTGCAGGCTCGTCGGACGTGAATGCCTGCCACAACATGCCCTGTACGATGTAATTGGCAATATCCTTGACCTTGGGGTCACCGAGCTGCGAATCGCGCAATCGCGACACCGCGTCGTACTCATACAGCCCGTGCTGCGCCTTGGTCGTCGACTTGATGTGCCACTCGAACAGCGGACGCTTGAGCGCTTTCGCCACTTCGAGTGCGAGCATGGTCTTGCCGGTACCGGGCTCGCCCTTGATCAGCAACGGCCGCTCCAGCGCCAGCGCGGCATTGACCGCCATCATCAGGTCGTCGGTGGCGACGTAATCTTCGGTGCCGGTAAAACGTGACATTATTTATCCTTTAAAAACAATAACTTATATAACTTTATCATTCATAGGCTACGCACAAGATCGCTGCGCCGGTCGATATCGAGCATCACACCGGGATCATTGCAGTCGATGACGCGTACCAGCGCCAGATTGCGCTGGACGACCGCGCGCGCCCCGCTGTCGCCGCTCAGCGCCTGCAGTTCATGCAGGAAACGCCTGCCGAATCCCACCGGATGTCCGCGGTCACCCTCATAGGCAGGCGCTGCAATTTCCGCGCCTTCGGCCAGCGCCTGCGCCACCCGCCTGATCGTGTCGGCCTTGATGCGCGGCATGTCAGCCAGCGCAACAATCCAGCCGTCGGCATCGCGCGTCGCGCCAACGCCATGCGCAAGGCTCACGCCCATACCGCGTTCGGCGTCGGGACAGACCGTGACCATGCAGCCCTCCTGCTCCAGCAGATCCGCCACCGGAAAATCTCCCGGACGCACTACCGCCATGACTTCCAGTCCTGCCTCAATCAGGTTGCGCGCTGCATGCGCCGCGATCGCGATGCCGTCCTCCAGCGGATGCAGCAGCTTGCCGCCGCCGAAACGCGAACCGGCGCCCGCCGCCAGCAGGATCGCGACTGCAGTTTTCCGACCCTGTTTATCTGCATCTGCCATGAGCGTGATTATAATGGGCCACCCCCTCAAATCATGCAGCAGGTCCACACCATGCCCAGGTTTTGCGCCAATCTCACGATGATGTTCAACGAAGTCGCATTCATGGACCGGTTTGCCGCGGCGGCAAAAGCCGGGTTCAAGGGCGTGGAATACCTGTTCCCGTACGAATACGACAAGAATGCGCTGGCTGACGCATTGAAGCAAAACGGCCTCACACAGGTGCTGCACAACCTTCCCGGGGGCAACCGGGGCGCGGGTGAACGCGGTATCGCCTGCCATCCGCAACGTGTCGCCGAATTCCAGGACGGCGTCGCACGCGCGATCGACTACGCCACCGCACTCGGCTGCAAACAAGTCAACTGTCTCGCCGGCATCCGGCCGCACCATCTTGACCCCGGCGAAGCACGCGAAGTGTTCATCAGGAACCTGCAGTTCGCGGCGCCGAAGTTGAAGGACGCCGGCATCAGGCTGCTGATCGAACCCATCAACACCCGTGACATCCCGGGCTTCTTTCTGAATTATTCGCAGCAGGCGCTGGACATCATCAAGGCCGCGGGTTCCGACAACCTGTTCCTGCAGTACGACATCTATCACATGCAGATCATGGAAGGCGACCTCGCGCGCAGCATCGAAGCCAACCTCGCGCTGATCCCGCATATGCAACTCGCCGACAATCCGGGCCGCCACGAACCGGGCACCGGCGAAATCAATTTCCCGTGGCTGTTCCAGTTCATCGACCGCATCGGTTACAAGGGCTGGATCGGCTGTGAATACAAGCCCGCCGCAGCCACCGAAGCCGGGCTGGGCTGGATCAAACCCTATCTTTCCGGCGCTTGACGATACCGGCACCAGACCACACAATCGCCAGGCATCAGACCGATAAGAAAACCAATCCCGGTCTGCCCGCATCACAACCAGATGGAGGAGTCATGAAAGCATCCCGTATCGCATCCGTAGTGGGTCTCGCGGTCGCCGCCGCATTTGCCGGCAGCGTCAGTGCGCAACAGCTCAAAATGATGACCGGCCCGCAGGGCGGTTCGTGGTATCCGCTGGGTGGCGCCATCCAGGGGATTATCGAGAAAAGCGTGCCTGGCACCAGCATGCAGGTGCTGCCGGGCGCCGGCATTTCCAACGTCATCGGGGTGAATACCGGCAAGGCCGAACTCGGCTTCGGCAATGCCGTGTCCTCCGTGGATGGCGTCAACGGCGTCGAGCCCTTCAAGGGCAAGCAGGACAACGTGTGCCAGATCGCGACACTGTACTTCCAGTATTTCCACGCCGTGGCGCTGGCCGATGCCGGCATCAAGACCGTGGGCGACGCCAAAGGCAAGGTACTGACCACGCAGCAGAAAGGCAACACCGGCGAGCAGATGGCGCGCAATGCACTCGAAGTCTACGGCCTCAACTACGGCTCGATGTCCAAGGTCAACCACAGCAACTACACCGACTCGGTGTCGCAGCTGAAGGATGGCCATGCGCAGATGTTCATGCTGGTCACGACCGTGCCCGCGTCTTCGGTGATGGACCTCGCCTCCGCGCGCGACATCCGCGTGCTCGAGTTCCCCAACGACAAGTTCGCGGCCCTGCAAAAAATCAACAAGGGCTACGACAAGCGCATCATCAAGGCCGGCAGCTATCCCAAGCAGGACAAGGACGTGCAGACCATCGGCACGTGGACCCATCTGATCGCCAGCTGCAAGCTGCCCGAGAAGCTGGTCTATGACATCACCAAGGCGCTCGCCACCAACGTCGACAACCTCGGCAATGTCGTCAATGCGGTCAAGGGCCTGACCGTGAAGGACATGGCCGCCGACGTCGGCGTGCCTTACCATCCGGGCGCGAAGAAGTACTACCAGGAAGCCAAAGCGCTGTAAGTGCATCAACGAAGCGGCGGCGCGAAGCCATTCGTGCCGCTGCTTTTTTATTGGCCGGAGTCCGCTAAATGCCCATCGCCCGGATCATGAAGGCCCTGATCGCCGCCATCGCCATCGGCATGTCGGTATATCACCTGACCATCGCCTTCATCGGCGCCCCGCAGCAACTGTTCTTCCGCAGCACCCACCTGCTGTTCGCGCTGGTGCTGGTATTCCTGATGTATCCGAGTTTCCGCAAGAAGGCCGCGGGCGGCATCCGCGACGATGCGGGCGGTGTGCTGGGCGCGGGCCAGGATACGCCCATCGCCTCATGGTGGGACTGGATCCTGATCGCGCTATCCGCGGTCACCATCGGTTATGTCTGGATCAACCATGATCACCTGCTGACGCGATTTGTGTTCGTCGATGACCCGACCCAGATCGAACTGATCCTCGGCGGCATTTTTACGCTGATCGTGCTCGAAGGCACGCGCCGCATCATCGGCCTGGCACTCCCGGTCACCGCCATCGTCTTCCTCGGCTATGCCTTCTTCGTCGCCAACACGCGCCCCGAACAGATCATCGAAATCATGTTCCTCACCACCGAGGGCATCTTCGGCAGCACCCTCGGCGTGTCCGCCGCCTATGTGATCATGTTCGTGCTGTTCGGCGCCTTCATGGAACGCACCGGCATCGGCCGGCTGTTCATGGACTTTGCGCTGTCGCTGACCGGACACACCGCGGGCGGCCCCGGCAAGGTCGCCGTAGTCAGTTCCAGCCTGTTC
>JAOUIN010000249.1 GCA_029883965.1 Betaproteobacteria bacterium | reverse complement strand
TCTCATATCACCATCCCCCCGACGCGCCGCCGCCGCCGGCGCTGCCGCCCCCGCCGCTGAATCCGCCGCCGCCGGAAGACCAGCTGCCACCCGACGACCATCCGCTGCCGCCGTACCCGATTCTGCCGCCGAGCGTCAGCAGGAACGCGACGATCGCGACGATCACGGCGATGCCGACACTGAACAGGAAATAGGCGATCGCCCCTGCGGCCAACGCCGTCGCGCCCGCGCCCAGCATGCGCCCGAACAGGGACCGAAGCAGGCCTCCGAAAATCATGACCGCGATGAATCCGTAGAACAGCAGGTCCGCGTTGCTCCAACCGCGGGACGGCGAAGAGCGCTCGACGGGCCGCGGCGCCGGCATTGTCTCGCCCTCCACCAGCTTCGCGATGCGGTCCACGCCGGACAGCACGCCGCCGTAGAAGTCGCCCTGCTTGAAGCGCGGAACGATGTCCTCCTCGACGACGCGCTTCGCGATCGCATCCGGTATCGCCCCCTCGAGCCCGTAGCCGACCTCGATCCTCAGCTTGCGATCGTTCTTCGCGATGAGCAGCAGCACGCCGTCGTCCACGCCCTTGCGGCCGAGCTTCCACCGGTCGAACACCCGTATCGCGTACTGCTCGATCGCTTCCGGCTGGACGGTGGGCACCAGCAGCACGGCAACCTGGCTGCCCTTGCGGGACTCGAGCGCCGCGAGCCGGTTCTCGAGGTTCGCCTGCTGGGAAGCGTCGAGGGTGCCGGTCAGGTCGGTGACGCGCTTCGTCAGCGGCGGCACCGCGACTTCCGCGCGGGCCGCCGACGCGAGCGCGAAGATCGCGAGCGCGAGAAAAACGAACAGTCCGCGAGCGGGCGCCCGCGACACGACTTATTTGCCCTTCGCCCCCGGCCCGCCGCCGAAGTCCACCTTCGGCGGCTGGGCGATCGCCTTCTCGTTCTCGACCGAGAATTGCGGCTTTTCCTTGTAGCCGAACAGCATCGCCGTGAGATTGGACGGGAATTGCCGCACGACCACGTTATAGGTCTGCACGGCCTTGATGTAGCGGTTGCGCGCGACGGTGATGCGGTTTTCCGTGCCCTCGAGCTGCGCCTGGAGGTCGCGGAAATTCTGGTCGGACTTGAGCTGGGGATAGCGCTCGACGACGACCATCAGCCGCGACAGCGCGGAGGACAGCTCGCCCTGGGCCTGCTGGAAGCGCGTGAACGCCTGGGGATCATTGATGAGCTCGGGCGTCGCCTGGATCGTGCCGACCTTCGCGCGCGCGTTCGTGACGCCGAGCAGCACTTGCTGCTCCTGCGCGGCAAATCCCTTCACCGTCTCGACCAAATTCGGAATCAGGTCGGCGCGCCGCTGGTACTGGTTCACGACCTCCGCCCAGCCCGCCTTGATCTGCTCGTCTGTGGTTTGCAGCGTGTTGTAGCCGCAGCCACCCAGAATTGATAAAATTATCAATAAAAACAATAACTTAATGTTTTTCATTATCGGTCTCCCAAAATCCGTCGTGAGCCACCGTCAGTTGGCGACGGCCGTTCCACTTTGCAAGCGCTGCATGGTCGACACCGCGAAACACAAATCCTCCCACGCTTTGGCCTTGTCCGGCAGCGTGCGCAGCAGGTATGCCGGATGATAGGTGATGATCAGCGGAATGCCACGATATGCATGGACCTCGCCGCGCAGGCTGGCAATGCTGGCATCGCGGCCCAGCAGATTGACCGCCGCCACCTTGCCCAGCGCAACAATGAGTTTCGGCCGGATCAGTTCAATCTGGCGCTGCAGATACGGGGCACAGGCATGCGCCTCCTCCGTTTGCGGATTGCGATTCCCGGGCGGACGGCATTTGACGATATTGGCAATATAGACATTGGCGCCGCGCTTCAGGTCGATGGCCGCAAGCATGTTATCGAGCAACACGCCGGCCTGTCCGACAAACGGCTCGCCCTGCGTATCCTCTTCGGCACCGGGCCCCTCGCCGACAAACAGCCAGTCTGCGTTCCGGTCGCCGACACCGAACACGGTCTTGTTGCGTTTTGCATAAAGCCCGCAGGCGACACAACTCGCGACGCTGGCCTGCAGCGCCGGCCAGTCCATTTTGGCAATGCTTGCCGGCTCATGGCCGGAACCCGTGGGCGATGGCGGATGCGATGCCGGGGATGCATCGATTTCACGTGCGACCGGCACCGCAGACTCAACGGATTGTTCGCACTCACCGTCGTGTTCCCGCCCCTGCTCCGGCGTTCGCAACTTCCACACCGGGCCGATGCCCATTTCCCGCAACATCTCCTCGCGGCGCGAATCCGGCTTTCCGCTCATCAGAGTTTCTTCTCCATGGTCACTGCGTGTTCACGACCTGAATCAGCCGGATAATAATCGCGGCGAATACCGATTTCGGTGAATCCGTGCCGCGCATACAGTGCCCGGCCCGCAGCATTGGAAGAACGAACCTCGAGGTAAATCGTCTGTGCACCGCCATCACGTGCGAGCCCGATGTCAAAACGCAGCAATTCGCTGCCTAGACCGCGTCGCTGCAACGGCAGCGCAACGCTGAGATTGAGCAGATGCGCTTCGCCCGCGGCGACCATCAGCACCGAATAGCCCGCGATCCGGCCGCCACTCTCCATCACATGGCAGTGGTAACCCGCGGCCATGGAATCGGCAAAATTGCCGCGTGTCCACGGATGTGTATACACCGACCGTTCGATGATTTCCACGGCATCCAGGTCCGCGGGCTCCATCCGCCGGAACGGCGGCAATGTCTCGAGTTGCGCGCTCACCGCTCCACCGTTTTCAACGCTACCTTGTCACGGATATAAAGCGGCGCGGCATCTTCCGCAGCGACACCCCCGCCCGCGAGCAGCACCGGCACGGCAAGCCGCGCCATGTCTCCGGCATGCGGGTGCACGGAACCGTCAACAACGGCCAGAGCGGCACCGTAACGCTGCCGGAGCACGTCGCCATAAACTGCAAATCCGCTGCCGCAACCGGTCCAGGCGTCACCGGCCACGCCGGGCACCGCCTCTGGCGCACACACGCGGGGCGCTGAAACCTCGACATACCCGTCATCCGAACGTACGTACGCCGCATGGTAGACCTCCTGCATGCGCGCATCCAGGCAGCACAGTACACGCCCGGCGCCACAGGCAGCCGCCATTGCGTGCAGCGTACCGATACCGACCAGAGGTATGCCGAAGGAATAAGCCAGCCCCTGCGCAACGGCGCAGGCAATACGCAACCCCGTAAACGAACCGGGCCCCTGACCGTACGCGATGCCGTCAAGCGCCTCCAGCCGCACCCCGCCTTCCGTCAGCACCGAGTCCACCATGCCGAGCAGGATTTCCGAATGCGTCTGGCCGGCCGGCGCACCCTGTTCGCACAGCGCGCCATCGCGCCACAATGCAACGCTGCAGTATTCGGTGGAAGTGTCGAGTGCAAGGATATTCATGGATGCAGGGCGCGGAAACGAGAGGGAATTGTAGCCCAGCATGCCCTCTGGACGCCCAGTGCGGCGTCATGCCAAGCGTGAAATCTCTACAGTCGGGTGCTTTCGGGGTGCGTTATACTGTGGCCGTTCCGCGGAACCTCGGTGACCCCAGTCACTGACCATCCTGAATAAAGATTTGGCGTTATAAGAAAACCAACATGAAATTACTAACTATTCTAGGCGCGGTGCTGGTCGGCGCAGTGGTATTGCTGGGCATCGGCGGCATGGCCTTTCACCTGTTTCGCGACGACGGTCTGATTG
Organism: Betaproteobacteria bacterium; assembly: GCA_029883965.1. GTDB lineage: Bacteria > Pseudomonadota > Gammaproteobacteria > Burkholderiales > SG8-41. The sequence continues at coordinate 35 of JAOUIN010000249.1, read as the reverse complement.
AGAAAGGCGTCGGCGCGTTGTGGGAGGCACAGTAC
>JAOUIN010000248.1 GCA_029883965.1 Betaproteobacteria bacterium | reverse complement strand
TTCCCGGGCAACGCCTTTGATGATCTTGTTGCGCGGGTCGGCAATGGTGTACACCGGATGGCCGAAACCGATGACCACTTCCTTGTTGGCGATGCGGGTGACGATGTCGTTCTCGGCCTCGTCCGGGTTCTGGTAGCGGTTCATGACTTCGAAGCCGACTTCGTTGGCGCCACCGTGTTTGGGGCCGCGCAGTGCACCGATCCCGCCGGTGATTGCCGAATACATGTCCGCACCCGTGCCGGCGATGACGCGCGCGGCGAAGGTCGAAGCATTGTACTCATGCTCGGCATAAAGGTTCAGTGATGTGTGCATTGCACGCACCCACAACGGTTTTGCGGATTTCCCGTGCAGCAGGTGCAGGAAATGGCCGGCGATGGAGTCGTCTTCGGTTTCGATCGTAATGCGGCGGCCGTTGTGACTGTAGTGGTACCAGTAGAGCAGCATCGAGCCGAACGACGCCAGCAACCGGTCGGCAATGTCACGGGCGCCGGCCTGATTGTGGTCTTCACGCTCGGGCAGCGTGGCGCCCAGCGCCGAACACCCGGTGCGCATGACATCCATCGGGTGGGCTGCTGCGGGGATTTGTTCAAGGACGTTGCGCACGACGACCGGCAGGCCGCGCAGCGCTATCAATTTTGATTTGTACGCGCGCAGTTCTGCGTCATTGGGCAGCTTGCCATGAACCAGCAGGTAGGCGGTTTCCTCGAATTCACAGGTCTCGGCAATATCGATTATGTCGTAACCGCGGTAGTGCAGGTCGTTGCCGCTGCGGCCGACCGTGCACAGTGCGGTGCTGCCGGCGGCAACACCCGAAAGTGCCACGGATTTTTTCGGTTTGAAGCCGGTGGATGCGGATTTCTCGCTCATGGTTGATCCTCTGATTCAAAAAAAAGCGGACACTGCATTGCTGCAGTATCCGCTTGGCAGGTCATGGGTGCGCAATCAGCCGAGCAGGCTGAGAACGGAGTCACGTTCTTCCTGCAACTCATTCAGCGTTGCCTGCATGCGCGCCTGGCTGAACTTGCTTTGCTTCAGGCCCTGTACGATGTGGTAAGCGCCATCCTTGCAGGTGACCGGAAAGCCGTAAATGATGCCTTCGGGGATGCCGTAGCTGCCGTCGGAAGGGATGCCCATGCTGACCCACTGGCCGGCGCGCGTGCCGTGCACCCAGTCGCGGATGTGATCGATGGCGGCATTGGCGGCGCTGGCCGCTGAAGACAGGCCGCGTGCGTCAATGATCGCAGCGCCGCGTTTCTGGATGGTCGGGATGAAATTGTTTTCCAGCCAGTCCTTGTCCCTGATCATCGGCCAGACTTTGCGGCCGCCGGCGGTGGCGTGGAAAATGTCCGGGTACTGCGTTGCCGAATGGTTGCCCCAGACCACCATTTTCCGCAGATCGGTGACCTGTTTACCGATCTTCTGCGCGACCTGGGTCAGCGCGCGGTTATGGTCGAGACGCATCATTGCGGAAAAGTTTGCCGGGGTCAGATTGGGCGCGTTGTTCATCGCGATCAGGCAGTTGGTATTGGCCGGATTGCCGACGACCAGAACCTTGACATTGCGCTTGGCGACGGCCGACAGTGCCTTGCCCTGCGGGGCGAAAATCCTGCCATTGGCTTCGAGCAGATCCTTGCGTTCCATGCCCGGGCCGCGGGGACGGGCGCCGACCAGCAGGGCAACGTCGGCATCTGCGAACGCGACCATCGGATCGGCGGCCGGCACCATGCCGTGCAGCAGCGGAAACGCGCAGTCGTCGAGTTCCATCATGACGCCCTTGAGGGCTTTCTGCGCGCGCTCGTCGGGAATTTCCAGCAATTGCAGGATTACCGGTTGGTCTTTGCCGAGCATTTCGCCGCTGGCGATGCGAAAGAGCAGGCTGTAGCCGATTTGGCCGGCGGCGCCTGTCACCGCCACGCGCATGGGTTGTTTCATCTGGAAGCTCCTGAATTTCCTTGGTTTTTGAGGAGAGGCGGCGGCGGTCCGGAGCAGGAATTGCGCTACGGCGTGCACGCCCGGGAACCCTCGGATGATAGCGAACGCAGGGAATCACGGTCAACTCGGCGGGGTAGTCGCCGCTCGTGTTATGAATCCGTCATGGCGGACCGCAGGTTGTGACGACGCGACCAATTTGCGGCCGGCATGTCCGGACGGAACATCATCAGGCGACATCGCATGACGGCATGTGGAATTTCGTGTGCAGTTGCTTTACGCGCACGTCAACGATCGCGCGTCACATGAACTGTTCTTGCCGCTGAACTGCGTTTTTTGCGTTCCTGCACTGCGGGAAAGCTGGTAGTATTTCATGCGCTTATTCGCGTTTTGATCGAAATTCACTTGTGTTAAAAACCCTAAACTGATGCGGCGCTCGCACCGCAGCATCTTTGCAGTCACGGTATGCATTCATGCATCAGTATTTTCGCTGTTTCCGGACTCCTGCCGGCCTGCCGGCGCATTGAATAAGAATCCGTAATCAAGGAGAGCGTGTGTCGCCGACAGTCACAAAAACCAGACCCAAGCATCTCAACCTGTTGCAGATCCGGTTGCCGTTGCCGGGCGTCATTTCCATCATGCATCGTGTCAGCGGTGCCGTGCTGTTCCTGCTGTTGCCGTTGTTGTTGTGGCTGTTCCAGTCCAGCCTGCAGTCGCCGGCATCATTTGCCGAGTTCCGGTCCGTGGTGACGCATCCGCTGATGAAGCTGGTGCTGCTCGGGCTGCTGTGGGGTTACCTGCATCATCTGCTGGCCGGCCTGCGTCACCTGTTTCTGGATCTGGACCTGGGCACGGAACTCGAAAAAGCGCGGCTGACCAGCATCATCGTGCTGGCTGGCGGCATCGCGCTGACACTGGCGATCGGGGTGGCGCTATGGTGAGACGCGAAGTGGTGGGTGCGCATTACGGGCTGCGCGACTGGCTTGCGCAGCGTATTACCGCGGTGGTCATGCTGGTGTACACGCTGCTGGTGCTGCTGGCGCTGGTGATGCTGCCGAAATTCGATTATGCGCACTGGCAGGCGTTGTGGCAGCTCAACCTGATGCGTTATGCCACGCTCCTGTTCGTCGTTGCGCTGCTGTTTCATGCCTGGATCGGCGTGCGCAACATCTTCATGGATTACATCAAGGATGCCGGAATACGGCTGACCTTGTATTCGGTGGTGATTCTGGCCCTGATCGCTTACGGGGCGTGGGCCGTGCGGATTCTCTGGGGCAGATAATTAATGGCAATTACAACAAGACAATTTGACGCAGTGGTCGTCGGCGCCGGCGGTTCGGGCCTGCGCGCGGCGCTGCAACTGGCCGAAGCCAACCTGCGGGTGGCGGTGCTCTCCAAGGTTTTTCCGACGCGTTCGCACACTGTGGCGGCGCAGGGTGGCGTTTCGGCATCTCTCGGCAATGAAGAGCCGGATAACTGGCACTGGCACATGTACGACACGGTCAAGGGCTCCGATTATCTCGGCGATCAGGACGCGATTGAATTCATGTGCCGCAAGGCCAACGAGGCCGTCATTGAACTCGAGCACTACGGCATGCCGTTCGACCGGCTCGACAACGGCAAGATCTACCAGCGTCCGTTCGGCGGCCATACCAGCAATTATGGAGAACGCGCGGTAAAACGCGCCTGTGCCGCTGCTGACCGTACCGGCCATGCCATGCTGCATACGCTGTATCAGCGCAACGTGCGTGCGAACACGCAGTTTTTCGTCGAGTGGATGGCGCTGGATCTGATTCGCAACCAGGCCGGTGACGTGCTGGGCGTAGTGGCGATGGAAATGGAAA
>JAOUIN010000247.1 GCA_029883965.1 Betaproteobacteria bacterium | reverse complement strand
TATGTCAAAGGCCGAATCAAGCTTGAAATCGGGCTTGCCAAGGGCAAGAAACAGCACGACAAGCGCGCAACCGAAAAAGACAGGGAATGGCAGCGCGAACAGCAGCGGGTGCTGCGGGCAAGGCCATAGAGCCTGTTCGAGGCAAAAACGATCAGAAATTCCGCTAGTAACGACCGCAAGAAACGCGAACAGCGGGAAAAAATGGGGTGGCTGATGGGACTCGAACCCACGACAACCGGAATCACAATCCGGGACTCTACCAGCTGAGCTACAGCCACCGCTGAAACGATTTCCGGATACGCTGTTTTGTGGCGCGCCCGGCGGGACTCGAACCCACAACCCCCGGCTTAGAAGGCCGGTGCTCTATCCGGTTGAGCTACGGGCACATTTGGGCCGGTATGACGGGAATTACCTGCCGAGACCGAAGGCGCGTAATATACGCCAGCCGCGGCGCAAGCGTCAATTACAGACGCCATCAACCGCGTAACCGGTTTGCTTGCGACGGGTATCGAATTCTGCTATTAAAGCTCTTTTTTTACGCACACAAAGCCCTCATGACCACCGAAATACTCAAGAATTACCCCGCCTACAAACCCAAGGGCAAAGAAGAATACATGAATGCGCGCCAGCTGACGCATTTCCGGAAGATGCTCGAGGAAATGAAGCGGGAGCTGTCGCAGGATATCGATCGCACTGTGCATACGATGCAGGACGAGGCCACCATTTTTGCCGATCCGAACGACCGCGCCAGCCAGGAATCCGATATGTCTCTTGAATTGCGTAATCGCGACCGCGAGCGCAAGTTGATCAAGAAGATTGACGAAACGATTGCACGCATCGTTGCCAAGGATTACGGCTATTGCGATTCCTGCGGCGTGGAAATCGGTCTCAAGCGACTGGAAGCCCGTCCTACGGCCACGCTGTGCATAGACTGCAAAACGCTCGACGAGGTACGTGAACGGCAGATGGCCAAGTAAGCGACAACGCCAATAAAAAAAAGGGGGCCTGCGGCCCCCTTTTTAATGATGCAAAACCGGCAGTCGCCGGCGTGAAACCTCAGTTACTCAACCTGCGCAGTCTGCGTTTCAGCAGCAGCCGCCACCGCCTTCATCGACAGCCTCAGGCGCCCCTTCTCGTCCGCTTCGAGGACCTTGACGCGAACGGCCTGGCCTTCCTTCAGGTGATCAGCGACGCTGTTCACGCGTTCGTTCGCGATCTGCGAAATATGCAGCAGTCCGTCCCGTCCCGGCAGCACGCTGACAATCGCGCCGAAATCCAGCAGCTTCAGCACGGTACCGTCGTATATCCGGCCGACCTCAACATCAGCTGTCAATTCCTCGATGCGCTTGCGGGCGTTCTCGCCGCCTTCGGACGATACGCACGCGATCACAACAGTGCCGTCATCCTGGATATCGATTGTCGTGCCGGTTTCTTCGGTGATCGCACGAATGACTGCCCCGCCCTTGCCGATAACGTCACGGATCTTTTCGGGCTTGATTTTCATCGTGATCATGCGCGGCGCCCAGGCTGAAAGATCAGTGCGCGGCGTATCGATGGCAGTGCGCATTTTCTCGAGAATGTGCAACCGGCCTTCACGGGCCTGGCTCAGCGCGGCATGCATGATTTCCTTGGTGATGCCGGTGATCTTGATGTCCATCTGCAGTGCGGTGACGCCGTTCTCGGTTCCGGCCACCTTGAAGTCCATGTCGCCGAGGTGATCTTCGTCACCCAGAATGTCGGACAGAACCGCAAACCGGTTGCCTTCCTTGATCAGGCCCATCGCAATTCCGGCAACATGCGCCTTCAAAGGCACACCGGCATCCATCAGCGACAGGCAGCCGCCGCAGACTGACGCCATCGAGCTGGAACCGTTGGATTCGGTGATTTCGGAAACCACGCGGATCGAGTAGGCGAATTCCTCAGCCGACGGCAGGACAGCGATCAGTGCACGTTTCGCGAGGCGGCCGTGACCGATTTCACGGCGCTTCGGAGTGCCGACGCGTCCGGTTTCACCGGTCGAATACGGAGGAAAGTTGTAATGCAGCATGAAGCGCTCGCGGTACGTTCCCTGCAGCGCATCGACAATCTGCTCGTCACGAGAAGTACCCAGGGTTGCCACCACGATCGCCTGCGTTTCACCACGGGTAAACAGCGCAGAGCCATGGGTGCGCGGCAGCATGCCGGTGCGGATGGTGATCGGGCGCACCGTACGGGTGTCGCGACCGTCGATCCGCGGCTCACCGTCGAGAATCTGGTTACGGACAATTTTTGCCTCGAGATTGCCCAGTTCGTTCTTCACGCTGTTGATCAGATCCGGCGACGCATCAGCCGGCAGCAGCTCGGCAACCACTTTTGCGCTGATCTCCTTGACGCGCACGGTGCGCGCCTGCTTCTGCTTGATCTGATAGGCCTGACGCAGCTCGGATTCGGCGATTTCCGCCAGCCGCGAAACCAATTGCTCGTCTTTTTGCGGCGGCGCCCAATTCCACTCGGGAACACCGATTTCATCGACCATTTCATTGATTGCATTGATGACGGTCTGCATCTGTTCGTGACCGAACACCACGGCGCCCAGCATCACATCTTCAGGCAGCTGCTGAGCTTCCGACTCCACCATCAACACCGCCTGTTGCGTACCGGCCACGACCAGGTCGAGTTGCGAGGTTTTCAGCTCGGTTGCCGTCGGATTGAGGATGTATTGACCGTTGCTGTAGCCGACGCGTGCTGCACCGATCGGGCCGCTGAACGGCATACCCGAAAGAGCCATCGCAGCGGATGCGCCGACCATCGCGGGAATGTCTGCATCGATCTCATTGTTCGACGACATGACCGTCGCGATGACCTGAACTTCGTTATAAAAACCTTCTGGGAACAACGGGCGGATCGGACGATCGATCAGGCGGCAGGTCAGAATCTCCTTCTCTGACGGGCGCCCCTCACGGCGGAAAAACCCGCCGGGGATCTTGCCGGCAGCATAGGTACGTTCCTGGTAATCAACCGTCAGCGGAAAGAAATCCTGTCCCGGCTTGGCGTTGCGTGCACCGACCACGGTCACCAGAACGACCGTCTCCTCCATCGTGACAATCACGGCGCCAGACGCCTGGCGCGCAATTTCACCCGTCTCCAGCGTCAGCTGGTGGCGGCCCCACATCAATGATTTTTTTACAGGATTCAAAATGGTTTTCCTTTTCTCAAAAACAAAAAAGACCGCACACGCGGTCTTCCGGAGGATTAATGGCGACTAGACGCCGACGCCCCCCAGCGCCGGATCCCGATCAATGTGCCGTGCAGACTGATCACTAAAGCGGGTGGTGCTTACCTGCATTGCGCCAGCTTACTTGCGAAGGCCAAGACGTTCGATCAATGCCTTGTACTGCTCTGCTTTGGTTCTTTTCAGATAATCCAGCAACTTGCGGCGGGTGCTGACCATCCGCAGCAAACCGCGGCGGGAATGATGGTCCTTGGCGTGCGCCTTGAAATGTTCGGTCAGATCGGTAATGCGCGCCGTCAGCAACGCTACCTGCACTTCCGGCGAGCCCGTATCACCTTTGGCACGCTGAAAGTCCTGCAAAACCTGCGCCTTTTGGGCAGTGGTTACAGCCATGTTCTATCTCCAACAGAAAATCGTGCTATTTTACCTTGTAACTAGCGGATTACTCAAGCCATCCGGAGATGGCGCAGGCTCCCGGGACTGAATCAACAGCCGCCGGGCACGCAGGATACCTTCCGCTACTTCACCGACACCGAAAAACGTATCTGTATCCCCATACAACC